>NZ_DKHR01000053.1:19060-24461 GCF_002453835.1 Psychrobacter sp. UBA6739 | reverse complement strand
AAACGTAGGGGCATTTTTTAGGCTAATTTCATAACATCTGGTCAATCGCCATCTGCGTCAGTACACGTCCACGAGCGGTGCGTAATACATAGCCTTGCTGAATAAGATATGGCTCAATCACATCCTCAAGCGTACCGCGATCTTCAGCCATTGCTGCTGCTACCGCTTCAACGCCAGCTGGACCACCATCGAAGCGTTCGTGCAATATCTCAATATAACGTCTGTCTAAATGATCAAGACCACGTCTATCAACTGCCAGCATATCGAGCGCACTGCCCGCAATCGCGCCATTGATGCTACCGTCGCCTCTCACTTCAGCATAATCACGTACACGGCGTAATAAACGATTGGCAATCCTTGGCGTACCACGCGCGCGACGAGCAATCTCCACCGCGCCATCTTCACTCATCGGTACACGCATCAAACGGGCGGCACGACTCACAATCGTGGTCAAATCAGCAATATTATAAAATTCGAGCCGCTGCACGATGCCGAAACGATCACGCAGTGGTGAGGTCAATAATCCTGCTCGCGTGGTTGCCGCGACTAAGGTAAACGGCGGTAAATCCAGCTTGATAGAGCGTGCCGCAGGCCCTTCACCAATCATAATATCCAGCTGAAAGTCTTCCATAGCGGGATACAGTATCTCTTCAATAACGGAACTCAATCGATGAATTTCGTCGATAAATAGCACATCACCCTCTTCTAGATTGGTCAGCATGGCTGCCAAATCACCGGGGCGTTCAAGCACAGGTCCTGAGGTAGAACGCAAGTTACCACCCATTTCACGGGCAATAATATTGGCAAGCGTTGTTTTTCCAAGACCAGGCGGACCAAAAATCAAAGTATGATCTAATGCCTCACCTCGACCACGCGCTGCGCCAATAAATACTTCCATCTGCTCACGTACCACTGGCTGACCAATATATTCAGCCAGTAATGCCGGTCGAATATTAGAATCAGGCGCATCGCCTGCCCCTTCAAATGGATTAATCAAACGATCTTGCATCATAGGTTTTATCATTATATTAAATCATTATTTTTAAAGAATAGGTATAAATAGCATAACCAAACGCTACGTATAAGTCATGCAAAACATCATAAAGCAGCGACTAAATAAAGCACAGCCTAAAACGAAAATAAGCGACAATAAATGTCGCTTATCTGTTTAAGATTTATTGATACTTATTAATAGTAGTGAGCTGAATGAATCAAAATCCTGACAACTGTTGCAATGTGGCTTTTAGTAAACCTTGCGTATCGGCAAAGGTATTACCATTACTCTTAGCGGCTTTAATCGCTTGCTGTGCCTCTCTTTCTTTATAGCCCAAACTAATCAACGCGCCTTCTACCTCAGCGATGATGCTGCCCTCGTGAGACACCTCAGCAGGTTGCATGGCAAACTCTAAATTACTGCTATCGACTTCGATATTTTTCAGCTTATCTTTTAGCTCAATCAATAAGCGCTGCGCTGTTTTTTTACCGATACCCGGAATACGGGTTAATGCCGTCTCTGACTCTTGCTCGACATGCATCTTTAGCTCAGCAGCTGACATCGCAGATAGCATTGCTAATGCCATTTTTGCGCCAACACCATTGATCTTGATCAATTGCCGAAAGACGTCACGCTCTTTGCGATCGATAAAACCATAAAGCAGCTGCGCATCTTCGCGCACATGAAAGTGCGTCCAAATGCTCGCCTGCTCATTGAGACGCAACTGGCAAAATGACGGTAGCGGCAGCTCTATATCGTAGCCGACACCAGAGGTAGTCATGACACAGGCAGTCGGTGCCATCAAATACTGCACTTGACCACTAATCAATCCAATCATAATCCACTACCTTTATTAGAGCTGATATAAAAAATGAACTGAGCTGCTGTTTAATGATAAATGCTATTAAATAAGCATATCTTGTTGGCAACGCTTATTTATAAAAATCGACCATACCTTCAAGGCTAATTGGGCGAATTTTATGTGCCTGACCCGCAGAACCAAAGGCTTCAAAACGATTGGTACAGATATCTGACATTGCAACCATAGAGGCTTTGAAGTATTTACGCGGATCAAATTCGCTAGGGTTTTCTGCAAGGAATTTACGAATAGCGCCCGTTGATGCCAAACGCAAATCGGTATCGATATTTACCTTACGCACACCATGCTTAATCGCTTCAACGATTTGCTCAACCGGTACACCATAAGTCTCACCGATGTTGCCACCATTTTCATTGATAACTTTTAGCCACTCTTGCGGCACTGATGACGAGCCATGCATGACCAAATGAGTGTTAGGAATACGGGCATGAATCTCTTTGACACGCTCAATCGATAGGATGTCGCCTGTCGGTGGACGGGTAAATTTATACGCACCATGACTGGTACCGATAGCAATGGCTAACGCATCGACGTTGGTGTCTTTAACGAACTGTTCTGCTTCATCAGCACTGGTCAATAGCTGCTCGTGATCTAATACGCCTTCTGCGCCAGAGCCGTCTTCTTCACCAGCCATACCAGTCTCAAGACTACCTAAGCAACCAATTTCACCTTCTACTGAAACACCGCATGCGTGTGCCATCTTGACAACTTCGCGAGTCACGCTGGCATTGTAATCATAATCCATTGGCGTTTTACCGTCTTCACCGAGCGAGCCGTCCATCATCACTGATGAAAAGCCAAGCTGAATTGAGCGTTGGCAAATCGCTGGTGACATACCGTGATCTTGATGCATAACGACTGGAATATGTGGCCACTCTTCGATAGCAGCAATAATCAGATGACGCAAAAATGCAGAGCCTGCATAACTGCGTGCACCAGCACTAGCCTGTACGATAACAGGAGAATCACAGGCGTCGGCTGCCATCATGATTGCACGCATCTGCTCTAAATTATTGACATTGTAAGCAGGGACACCGTAGTTATTTTCGGCGGCATGATCTAGAAGTTGACGTAACGATATTAAAGCCATAAGACGTTCTCTGATTAAATTTTGAATATGATATTAAGAAATCATTCTTAAAAATACGATGTTGCAACAATTGCCCTAAAACCCTAGCCCGATAATAGCCAGACCAGCAAAAAACCAGTGTTTTTTGATCGTAATTATTACGCCGTGATTATAGCAAAAATTGCCAGCGCTTCGTAGCGGTTAACCGACTATTTCTTTCTTTGCTTGCTTCATAAAACAGAATGATAGCGAGTTTCATAAAACAATTTGATAAGTTCCATATGATACGCAGCTAATTGAAAAAACGGATAAACCTTGTGCATCATATTTTTGACTGACTAAGGCCTGCCCTCAATTCAATCAATGGATATTTAAATGCGCTAAAGATGAGGACACACCCTAACCTCTAGATTATGATTTTAAATACAAAAAAGCCTTGGCTATCACCAAAGCTTTTTAAATATTTTGAGGGCTTATACAGCAATCAATATCTGCAACCAACAGCTTAATAAGCTATTCATCAATCGATAAATTAGTAGATCAATAGCTTAGGTTCAGTTGCTTATGTATTGATGATTAGTACTGTTGTTCTGCTTCTACTGCGTTTTCACTGGCTTTATTCTCAACAGCAGATGCGCCATCGGCAACCACTTCAGCAGTTTTGGCAACGGCTTCATTTGCGCCTACCACAACTGCTTCACCAGTGTTTTTTAGTGCATCTGTAGCAGCAACACCGGCAGTTTCAGCGCCTTCGGCAACTTCAGTACCAGCATCTTTTGCAGCAACTTCAGCTTCAGCAGCAGCGGCTTCTGTTGCAGCAGCGGCAGTATCAGCGTTAGCAGCAACATCATCACCAGCAGACTCAACAGCAGCTTCGGCGTTCTCTTCTGTTTGTTGACTACATGCAGTGATTGCAAAAGTACCAGCAAGTACGCTAGCAAGTAATAAATGGCGTTTTAACATAATAAATCCCTCATAAATAAAGCATGTCAAATACATGATTTGCGCTATTTTATAGAGTGCAAATTAGACATGCAATCATAATTTTCAGTATAGAAACAAATAATTACTACTTAATAATAATCAGTGACCACTGACTCTTATTTCTCTTAAAACAATAAGATAAGAATAGTAGCCAAAATATTATTGATACAGCGTACATGAGATGGTGAGGCTAAATTGTACGGCTAATGTTACTCATCTGCTAAATATCGTTAAAGCGTTACGCATCAATCTGTAGAGCAGCAACCGCAGGCAATACTTTGCCTTCTACAAACTCTAAAAATGCGCCACCACCTGTTGACATGTAGCTAACGCCATCTGCCACTTGATATTTATCAATTGCAGCAAGCGTATCACCACCACCAGCAATCGAAAATCCTTCGCTGTTTTTAACGGCATTTGCTATGATTTGTGTGCCCTGACCAAAAGCATCGACTTCAAAAACACCGACCGGACCATTCCATAAAATGGTTTTTGCGTTGATAATAGCATCCGCTAATTGCTTAGCACTTTCTGGAGCGATATCCAATATCATGTCATTTTCGCCAATCGCATCGACAGATTTGATGGTCGCAGTGGCTTGTTGTAATGAGCCCGTGAAGTCAGCAAAATCAATCTCATTTTTATCAGCAACGACAACATATTTAGGTAATAAAATCTCAGTCTTAGTCATAATGTCACGAGCTGTCTCAACCAAGTTCGCTTCATAAAGTGATGCACCAACGCTATGACCTTGCGCGGCTAGGAAGGTATTCGCAATACCGCCACCAACGATAATCTGCGAGCATAATTCAGACAAACTGTGCAGCACTTCTAGCTTTGTCGATACTTTTGAACCACCAACGATTGCTAACATTGGCTGTGCTGGGGTTTCAAGTGCCAAGCTTAACGCATCAAGCTCAGCCGCCAATAAAGGTCCTGCACAAGCTGTTTTTCCTGCTCGATGCATAGCTTGGGTAACGCCTTCTGTTGAGGCCTGCGCACGATGTGCGGTGCCAAATGCATCCATCACGAATACATCGCATAAGTCAGCGTATTTCTGTGCTAAATTCGCATCATTTTTCTTTTCGCCCTGATTAAAGCGCACGTTTTCTAATAGCACGACCTCGCCTGCTTTAATTGCCACGCCTTTAGTAAGGTAGTCATTGTTTAAGCTAACGGGCTTTGATAACTCTGTGGCTAATTTATCGCTTAAATACTCAGCAACTGGTGCTAGCGAATATATCGACTCAGGACTGCCTTCAGTTGGACGACCTAAGTGTGAACAAACTATAACGGCCGCGCCTTTTTCTAACGCCATCTTAATCGTAGGCAAACTGGCTTGCAGGCGTGCATCACTGGCGACTTTACCGTTTTTAATAGGCACATTGAGATCTTCACGAATCAACACCACTTTATCCGTTAAGCTCAGCTCACTCATACGCAAAAAATTCATTACCTGCTCCTATGCATCATC
>NZ_DKHR01000053.1:0-19014 GCF_002453835.1 Psychrobacter sp. UBA6739 | reverse complement strand
TGGCTGTATAAAAGCAACCAAGCAAGAATTTGAGGCGGTGTATTCTAGCAGTTTTCTAGCAAGTGCTCATAAAGAACGCACTATTAAATTTTACTCGGGCGTGTCCTCATTTTGAAAATGAGGATAAAAATAATACAAATGGCTAAATTTTAATAAAAATCAGTAACATTTCGTGGTGGCACTTAGTAATAAAGCTGTTTAAGATGCTATTAGCACTGATAATAAATAATACCTACAATAAAAATAATCCATTAGGAGAACCCAATGAGTATCGACCTCCAAGCTGCCAAACAAAACCTACTAACCCTTAAAGAAGAATATGAGACTCGTATCGATAAAATTGAAGATCATATCCAAAACCCGCAAGACGACCTCAATGAGCATTGGGAAGACCAAGCCATCTCTTATCGTCAAAACGACATGCGTACAAATTTGATGGTTGAAGCCCGTCAAAGTTTGATCTATGTCGAAAATGCACTAAGTCGTATTGAAAACGGGACTTATGGTAAATGTGAAGTCTGCGGTGAGCAAATTGAAGAACAGCGCTTACAAGCACTACCTTACGCTACCCTATGTATGGAACATGCTGAATAACGACTCATTTTTACTCTAAAACATCCCTTCTAAACCAAAGTTCCAGTGGTCAAGCAGGCGTTTTCCATTGAGAGAATGCCTGCTGCCATTGTTTACAGCGCGCAGCGATTTGATCCACAGGTAAATCCATAATATCGCCAACGACCGCCACGTAAGTAATCGGCAAACCTGCCAGTTCGGTGATATTTTCTGCCGTCAAGCCACCTATGACACATATCGCTATATTTTGCTGACAGCCATCTATAAGCTGCTGGCGCGAGATAATATTGGCGTTAGGTTTTGTATTTGAGGTAAAAATCGCACCCATAGCGGCATAGCTTACGCCCTCATTTTTTGCTTCTTCAACCAGTTCTATCTTGCCATGACAAGTGCGTCCGATCATTTGGTTGGCATGTAGTTCGTCCTTAGCATCAGTGACTTCGCCATCTTGTTGACCCAAATGCACACCAACGCCGAGCTTGGCAGCCAGTTTAATATTGTCATTGATGACGACTGGTACGCTGTACGCTTTCGCCAACTCAACTATTTGTCTAGCCTCTTCGTATAGACGAGACTCACCATCAGGTAGCGCCAATATCTGCTTGCGACGAATTTGTAACAGCGCAATGAATCCTGTTGCTAGTGCTGCTTCTAATTTGCGATACAGCAGCGCAAACTCATCGTCATTGGTCAGTAAATATAGCTTTGGTGCTGATATAACAGTCGATGTTTGAGTCATGTTATTTTTCCTAGAGTGTGTCCTCATTTTAAAAATGGAGATAAAAATGAGATAAATTTTTAGCCCATTTAGAAGTCCATTGATTAAATTGAAGACACACTTTAAATTCAATACAATAAAAAGGCTGTTATATCGAATAACAGCCTTTTTATAAATGCTAAAACAGTAAGGTTATACCGTGCGGCGTGTCGCTAGACTGTTTAGAATATTTTTGGCATCACCCCAACGTGTAGCTGAGCTGTTAGCTCCTAAGATGACGATAATTGCTGGACGGTTATTCACACGCGTTTCCATGACCACACAACGACCAGCTTCATTGATGAAACCTGTTTTTGAGATACCAATTGGATAATCACCGGCACGAACCAAGCTACTGGTGTTATTGGCTTTATAAGTACGGTTACCACTTGAGTAGTTAGACACATAAAAGTCATAGCTCTTGGTGGTCGAGAAACGACGAATCACGTCATAGTTGCCCGCCGCGCGAACCATTTTAACCAAGTCGTTTGATGAAGCGACGTTGCGCTTATCAAGACCCGTTGGATCACCAAAGAAAGCTGTGGTCATACCCAGATCTTGAGCTTTACGATTCATGGCACGTATAAAGGCGGTATAGCCACCTGGATAATTACGCGCTAAACTCTTTGCTGCTGGGTTTTCTGATTTCATCAATGCCATGAGCAACATCTCGGCACGATTCAAACGATCGCCTGATTTAAGGTTAGAGCTGGCTCGCTTAGGGCCGACGAAATCTTCTGGATCGAGTGTGAGCTCTTCACGCATATCGAGACCAGCATCCAATACGACCATGGCCGTCATCACTTTAGAGATACTGGCCATTGGACGTGCAATGTCAGCATCTTTTTCATAAATAGATTCGCCCGTTTCAGCATCGATGACCGCAACACTACGCGAATCAGTGCTGATCGGTATCATGTTACTGCTACCAAATGAGCCACGATACGTTGTATTGTAGCTATTACTGCTATTGTAACTGTTATTACTACTACCGAAGCTATTGGCGTTGGTGATACTGGTCGTACCATTGCCACTATCGACTTTCTTGATAGCTGAGCCTTTGGATTTGTACATAATATTGCGTGCTTCAGATAAACTATCAGCACCGCCCCAACTCATGCGAGCACTAGAGCTAGTGTCAGCGCTACCATTAATAGTAAGTGCGGCTTGTGCAACACTGCCCAAACTCAATGAAATCATAGCAGCGATTAATTGCTGTTTGGTTAATGGTAGTTGCTTCATTATGCCTCCTGCTGTCACGATGCTGTTAATTAGAGAATCAGTTACATACTAACCAATAGCAACAACGTACGTAGCGTTTATGAATGGGTTTATAAGTACTCGTATAGAGTTTTTGTATTTTTAGTGTATCATGGTTTGCATTTAAGTTTAATGTATCAAGCTGATTTAATAATTTATTTTGGTGTAATTCAAATTTTACTACAACCACTTTATATTACAGAAACATTGACTCACATTTCAGCAATATATCTTAACTTTGGACACTGTAATTATTCGTTTTTTGTTATATTAAACAATGGTATCTATCTAAAAGATTAGCAATATTTTATTTTTTTCAAAAACTAAAAAAACGACTCTAATGATTTTATTTTTTGTCATTTAGCGTCAATAAAAGCCTTCATTCTGACAAACAACAAAGAGTATCGTTATGATTAAAGTACTGGTAGTAGATGATCATGATTTGGTGAGAATGGGTATTAGCCGCATGTTGTCAGATAGTATCGATATCGAAGTAATCGGCGAAGCGGACAGCGGTGACATGGCCATCAAATTGGCCAAACAATTGCGCCCTGATGTGGTTTTGCTTGATGTCAATATGCCTAATATTGGTGGGCTTGAAGCAACCAAACGCTTAATTCAGCTGGATATGGGTATCAAAATATTGGCCGTCAGCAGTATGTCAGCGCAGCCTTACCCTTCTATGCTCATCAAAGCTGGCGTCAACGGTTACATCACTAAAGGCACGCCACTCGATGAGATGATTCGCGCTGTCAAAAAAATCTATCAAGGTGGTCGTTATTTTAGCCAAGATGTCGCTGAGCAACTGGCTGATGTTTTGCTGTCAGATAATGCCAACTCACCTTTTGACTTACTGAGTGATCGCGAAAAACAGGTGGCAATGATGGTTGTTAACTGTCAAAGCCCGCAGCAAATCGCCGATCAGCTATTTGTGAGTGTCAAAACCATCAACACTTACCGCTATCGTATTTATGAAAAAGTTGGGGTTGATAGCGATGTGAAGTTAACACATTTGGCCATTCGTCATGGTCTAATTCAGCCATAACTCATTAGGGCGTGTCCTCAGTTCAATTGATGGACATCTACATGGGCTGAAAATGGCTAAATTTTATCAAGTATCGTCAAATATCCCGATATTAATGACGATATATTCCTTGTTTGATTGTAATTTATCTCATTTTACCCCTATTTTTAAAATGAGGACACGCCCTAGCAACTGTTCCCTTATTGCGGTCAATCTATGAAGCCTGCTACTAATATCGTCTCTACTGTTACTCATTATTTGCATCGTGATGACACGCTATCTCCACCTCAATTGCGCAGGTTGGGGCTTATTTATAGCAGTTACCGCTTTGCTGTTAGTCTGTTTTCTCTACTGATGGTATATATCACCGCTCACTCTGACAACAGCCTCTCTCTACCAAGCTTTTTACAACAAACAACGCTTAGCTTTTATTTCCTACTGAGTCTTATTTTACTTGGCTTGTTTTATGTCGTTAATCATCAAATGCGGCGGCAGTTAGCTTTTGGTTTAGTATTAGACGTCATTATATTAAGCTTATTACTATATACAGCGGGTGCGCCTGATTTACAGTTGACCATGCTATATATGGTGGTCGTCGCAGCGAGTTTTATGTTGCTACACGGCTCACAAGCCTTAATTATTACCTTACTCGCTATTATTTTTGTCATTTATCAGCAATTCTTTTATGCCATTGCCAATAGCATGAGCTTAGCAAATTTAGGGGACGCATTGCTCATGTCAGCCAGCTTTTTGGCGGTTGGTGGTTTGAGCTGGTCCATCTCACAGCGTTTGGTACAACTTGAGAAAGTAGCAGCGAGTCACGCTAAAGAAGTTGAACGATTAAACGTCATCAACCAAGAAGTCATCACGCAAATGGTCAATGGTGTCATCGTCATCGATAAAAAGCATATCGTTTTAGCAAACCTTGCCGCTCACCAATTACTTAGCCTTTCGCACACCCCTTCCGCATCATTGCACAACACCTCTATTGATACAAAAGATACTCGAAACAATACTCGCAGTGCACTCTTATCTAACTTTCAGCAGCAGCTTGGTCAACAACATACGCAGCTATTTAAAGCCTGTTTGTCAGTAGCGGCAGGCCAATCACGTACCTTTATTTATGATTTGCCTGCAGTCGCAAACGCTTCCATATTCGGTAAACTGCGCGTACAAATTATTCCATTAAAAGATGACAGTAAATTGATAATGTTAGAGGACTTACGCCGCGAGCAAGCCAGTGCCCAACAATTGAAACTGGCTTCTTTAGGGCAATTGACGGCGAGCATCGCCCATGAAATAAGGAATCCTTTGGCAGCGATATCACAAGCCAGCCAATTATTAATGGAAGATGTTATAGAAGCCAATCTAGAAGTCGATACAGCAGATAATACAATAACGGCGACTATCTCAAATGACGATATGGCAGCGAATCATGAGCTTTATCAAATGATATTTTCACAAACAAAACGCGTGAATCGCATTATCGAAGATGTACTAAAATTGTCTCGCCAGCAAACTGCAAACCAGCAGTCGATTATACTGGCAGACTGGATGCCAACATTTTTAGAGAATTACTTTCAAGGACACGATGTTTTTCTACACGTAAAAACACAACCGACCATATCATTCGACACGCATCAACTAGAGCAAGTCTTAATCAATTTAATCAACAATGGCTTGCGCTACAGTAGCTACGCCCACCCTCATGCCTATGTGGAAATCGAGATTTATTGTGCGGATAACGATGTTATAATTGATATCTTGGATGCTGGTCGTGGGGTTAGCACCAAAGACTTAGAACATTTATTCAATCCATTTTTTACGACAGATCAAGCAGGGACAGGCTTAGGACTGTATTTATCACAAGCTTTTTGTGAGGCCAACCAAACTCGTTTGCTTTATATTCCTGAACATGAAAAAACCTGTTTTCGCTTGATAGCACCTGCTATTGGCGCTGATACTCATGTAAATAAAACTGAACATAATGTTAATGCCACTATTTTATAAATATTAACGTTACCAAGTATTAATATTATATGGAATACTTTGCCATTAAGGCCTCTTGGTTTTTACCATTTTATAGCTATTGAATACGATGAGATGATGTATGACAACAACCGCGCTAGTCGTTGATGACGAAGTGGATCTGTGCCGATTGATGCAAATTACTTTGACCAAAATGGGCATTAAAAGTGATGTAGCATATACTCTGTCACAAGCAAGATCATACTGGCAAGACAATGATTACGATTTTTGTCTGACCGATTTAAAGCTGCCTGATGGGTCAGGACTAGAGTTGGTAAAAGAAATCAGTAATAGCTCTAGTACGCCCATTGCCGTGATTACTGCTCACGGCAGTATGGACCTCGCCATTGAAGCATTGAAGCTTGGTGCTTTTGACTTTGTGAATAAACCTCTTGAGTTACCGCGCCTACGTCAACTGGTGGAAAATGCTTTAAAAGTTATTCATCAAGACAATGAAACAAAAGCCACAGCCGAATGCTCACCCGAACAAAAACTGCTGGACAGTAGACTCATTGGTGATTCTGCGGTGATGCACCCACTGAAAAATACTATTTTAAAATTAGCACGCTCACAAGCACCTGTATTTTTGTCAGGCGCTTCGGGTACTGGTAAAGAAGTGGTTGCCCGATTGATTCATGATTTAAGCCCACGCCGTGATGGTAGCTTTGTACCAGTAAACTGTGGGGCGATACCATCAGAGCTGATGGAATCAGAGTTTTTTGGTCATAAAAAAGGCAGCTTTACAGGAGCTGTCGCTGACAAGCAAGGGCTGTTTCAGCAAGCCAATGGCGGCACGTTATTTTTAGACGAAGTGGCTGATTTGCCTTTAGCCATGCAGGTAAAACTACTGCGCGCCATTCAAGAAAAAACGGTGAGAGCCATTGGTGATACCAAAGAGGTTCCCGTAGATATTCGTATCTTGTCCGCCACCCACAAAAACCTAAACCAATTGGTACAAGACGGTGCGTTTCGACAAGATTTGTACTACCGTATCAATGTGATTGAGTTAAAACTGCCGACGCTCAATGCACGTCGTGACGATATCCCTGTATTAGCCAAGCACTTTTTAACATTAATTGCTGATGAATGGCAGTTAGAGAACCCACCGATACTCACTGTTGAGGCATGCGAGCGTTTGCAAGATCATAACTTTGCGGGCAACGTTCGTGAACTGCGTAACGTCCTTGAACGTGCAGTAACCCTAGCAGAGACACAGCACATTGACATCAGCCACTTGGGTTTGCCTGATATTGATATAACCCATCACCGCGCAGTCTCTCAAGATCAGAAGAGTGAGCCAGCGGTTGTCAATAATACTCAACATTCTGAGCGTCAAACAAGCAACCAAATGGTCGCTCAATCGATAGAAAATAGAGAAAAAGTCATTCAATCTATGGATGAGACTATAGCACCACAGGTCAAGCAAGTGACGACCAACTTGCACCCTTATCGTACTAACGTTCAGCACTACCCTTCTATGATACAGCGTTCAGAAAGCCATCATGCAGAAAACCCCAACCATACAGCCCGTCACAATCACGAAGAATCTGTCACTAATCGATCTATTCTGCAAGAAAGTGATGAAAAAGCAATTCTAAGCAAATTAAAGGATGGTCAGTTACCCTCTCAAGGGTTGGAACATTACCTACAAGAACAAGAAAAACAGTTGATTATTACCGCGCTAAAAAAAACTGCTTGGAATAAAACGCAAGCAGCTGAACTACTAGGCACCACTTTTCGCTCTTTACGCTATCGCATGAAAAAACTAGAGATAGCTGAGGATCAATTCGAGCCATAGCATTCGCCATTTTTGAATAACGACAAATGATATTTTAACGTTAATATATTGCGATAGCCTGTCTTTAAGTGAGCCTTACTGAACCCTATTGCCTGCCACCGCTTGATCGACTTTGGCAGGTTTTCGGACAAAACGAATGCCCGAATCAAGTGCTTTTGTTTTTAGTAAAGCAAGCGCTTGCTGCTCCCATGTACTTTCACTTCCTGACAAGGTCATATCAGGCTCTACACCGATTCCATCGATCTTATTGCCTGACGCTGTCATATAGTTGGCGACGGTGAGTTTGACAGCCTGCTCATCATTCAGTGGGATGACTGACTGTACCGACCCTTTACCATAGCTGACTTCACCAACGATTGTGGCACGTTTTTGTGCTTGTAAGCTGCTAGCAAGCACCTCTGCCGCTGACGCCGAATAGCGATTTTGCAGTACCACCACTGGCAATGATTCAAGTATCGCCAGACCTTGAGTGGATAGCGTACGCGTATCACTTTGACGACCCTTTACTTGTACCACATTAGTGTCGCTCATAAACAAACTGGCCACACTCACCGCCGACGTTAGCACCCCGCCTGGATTATCACGCATATCTAGCAAGATACCTGTGATAGGTGCGTCTAGATCTATCAAGCCTTCCAAGAGTTTTTCACGACTATTATTTTGAAAGGCAGGCAACTTAATAACAGCGATACCGTCAATGAGACTTGCCTCGACCGTTTGAGGGTGGCTGTTATTACGCTGCAAGGTCGTGGTATGTTTGCGGCGACCAGCTTTTGAGGTGATAACATCTACTTGCGTACCCGCAATCCCTGTCAAAAGCTGCTCGATATCGTTACTTTCTTTATCTTCATCAAGTTTGAAATCACCGACTTGATGTAAATAATCGCCAACCGCAATGCCCTTTTTATCTGCAGGCGATGCATCAATAACCTCTGTAATCACCCAATAGCCATCTGTAGGCTGATAATTGACTTTAATACCAACATCACCCACATCACCTTCGGTAAAGGCACGCAGGTTTTCATAAGCCTCAGCATCTAAAAATTCAGCATGACTATCTAGCTTAGTCAACATACCACTCAACGCATTATTGAACAGCTCTTCATCGTTGACCGCATCTACATATTCACGGCGTACCAAATCCACTACCGCAACAAACGTCTTGAGCGTTTCTGGAGAAATGGCATTCAATGATACTTGCGCAACCTCAGGTGGAATACTGACATCGATCTCATTCGTGTCATCAGTCAAGGCACTCTCATCTGCGACACTGTCTATCGAATCGTCAACTTGGTCGGCCGACTCAAGCATATCAGCGACATCTGATAAATTATTAGTGTCATCTTCTGTGGCTATCTCATCGGCATTTAAGCTAATCAGTTGTAGACTGGCGGTGGGATTATTGATGGTCGCATTAGCTGGTGACCTCGCTGCTTGTGCGTACATACTAGCAGTGCTGAGCCCAAGCAGACCTATCATCAATGCAGGTTTAAAAATAGTCGGCGCAGTGAATACCTTCATTGCTTGTTTGCCCAATCGCTTCGTCACTGGTAAGCGCATAAAATAAATAGAACGCATAAGAGAACTCGTTTAATAATAGAATTATTTTTATAGATATATAGATGAATATTTATCTCATAAGATAGCATCAAGAGCCAGTCTAAGACTAGGAGAGTATTGCAAGTAACATTCACGATAACTGATATGATTTCATCAAATGATGAGTAGCGGTGTCAAGTTTGTTTAGCAGGCGAAATATCATGCTGGCCCTTATTTTCTTTACTATCCAAACATTTAAAGATAAATAAAGTCAGCCAAATATCTCTTAAAAAACAGATCAAAAAAAGGAGAGACAATAAATATCTCTCCCCTTTCTATTACTTCTAACAATGCTAGTAAGTTGTCAATATAATCGTATTAAATGCCTGACTTACAACGCTGGAACCAGTAAGCTTTCGCCCGTCATTTCAGCAGGCTGCTCAATATCCATCAGCGCCAAAATAGTCGGTGCGACATCGCTCAACTTACCACGACTACGTACTTGTAGCTTTTTCTCACCCACATAAATGAGTGGCACATGTTCAGTGGTATGTTGAGTATGTACTTGACCGCTTTCGTAATCTTGCATCTGCTCACAGTTGCCATGATCTGCTGTGATAAGCATATCACCGCCAGCAGCGCGTACCGCTGACTCAATACGGCCAACACAGACATCTAGCGCCTCTACTGCTTTTACAGCCGCATCAAAAATCCCTGTATGCCCGACCATATCACCATTGGCATAGTTGACAATTAACACGTCATATTTGCCTGATTCAATGGCAGCCACTAATTTATCGGTCACTTCAGGCGCACTCATCTCTGGTTTCAGATCATAAGTCGCCACATCTGGAGAGGGTACGAGAATACGTGTTTCACCCTCATACTCTTCTTCACGACCACCGCTAAAGAAAAACGTCACATGCGCGTATTTTTCAGTTTCAGCGATACGCAGCTGAGTTTTACCATTGTCTTGCAAATACTCGCCAAGTGTATTGGTCAACGACGTGGGATAATAAGCAACGCTAGTTTTGGGATTGTCTGCTAAAACGTCAGAATATTTGGTCAGCATCACAAACGCCGCAAGTTTTGGCTGCTTATTGCGGGCAAACCCTGAAAACTCATGATCTGGCAAGACAAAAGCTTGCGCCAGCTCACGGGCACGGTCAGCACGGAAGTTCATAAAGATAAGCGCGTCATTGTCATCAACGGTATATGGCACTTCATCACGGCCAATCACTACGGTCGGGTTAATAAATTCATCGGTTTCGCGTGCCTTATAAGCAGCTTGTACTGCGCCATCTGCACGCGTAGACAGACGATCGGCTTTACCTTCAGTGATAAGCTCATAGGCTTTTTGCACACGATCCCAGCGATTGTCACGATCCATTGCATAATAGCGCCCAATGATACTGGCAATCTGTACGCGGCCGCCTTCATAATGAGCATTAAGCTTATTGATATGATCCCGCAGACGATTAATATACTTATCCGCCGATTTAGGTGGGGTGTCGCGTCCATCCAAGAAGCAATGAACAAAGACATTTTTGGCGCCGTGCACTAACGCCGAGTGGCACATTGCTTCGATGTGATCTTGATGCGAATGTACACCACCATCTGACAGCAAACCCATGATATGGACGTTACCACCCAACTCGTTCGCGGCTTTAACCGCCTTGACTAAGGCTTCGTTTTTATAAAATTCACGATTGGCTACTTCACTTGAGATACGAGTCGAATCTTGATACAGAACGCGACCCGCACCTAAGTTCATGTGCCCAACTTCTGAATTGCCAAACTGCCCATCTGGCAAACCAACATCTTCTCCAGAAGCAGAGATCAATCCATGCGGATATTGCTGATAAATCCTATCCAAATTTGGCATACTGGCGGCAGCAATCGCATTATCCTTATCGTCTTCACGATGCCCAAAACCATCTAATATCATTAAGACATGCGGCACTTTTTTATTTTGATCGCCATCCTGCTTACTATTGAGCTGAGCCTGATTATCATCGATAAATGCTGATTGTTGCTGGGTATTGGTCATGGATTACCGCTCCTCAAGTGAATGAACGCCTATAATGCTATATTAGGATGTTTAAAGCCCTCTATATTAACACACATCTTAAAATAGCTGAAAAATCGTCATTTTACGCCCACTCTTAAGCGTTTAAAGCATACTTATTTAAAGCACATCTATCAGTAGAAAAGGCGGTTAAAACTTAATAGCAATAATGCCACTCTCTAAATCTACGTATCAATCTGTAAATCATACTTGCAATCATTCAAACCATTCGTTAAGATAATTATATTCTGAAGTGTTGGCTAGTAGATGTTTATTCCCTGAGCCGATAATGCTTTACCAGGATGTGGTACCTATTGCTTCATTGTGTATGCCTGCACCGCTTGCGGTGTATCAGGAAACCTGCAGAGGCAGTGACGCATCCGCCCTGAACTTCACGGTTCATGGGTCACCATCTTACAGCGGCACTTCGGTTGTTCTATTCGGTTAATTATTATTTTATTTATATTCGGTAGGTTTACTTATAATCTACCATTTCATAAAGACTTAGTAATAACCATTAAAAACCCCCTTTTATCATTGATAAAAGGGGGTTTTTCTATGCTTGCCGATTAATTCTACTATTCATCATTGGCAGATTTGGTGATTTTTTTCACATCCTTGGGAATGGTTTTTGCTGTCCCATCAATCGTTGTATGCTGTTTAAACCCATCGCCAAACGGGTTTTGTTGTTGACCAAATGGGTTCTGATTATTCATACCACCTGCGCCGCCGAATGGGTTTTGACCGCCCATGCCACCAAACGGATTTTGTCCGCCGCCCATCTGTCCACCCATTTGCTTGGCCATCATTTCCATCATTTTTTGCTGATTATTCATGACATAATTATTAGCAAAGTCTTTGAGCTTCTTTTGCACGGGTGGCAATATCACCAATAATGCGAGCAAATCGCTCAGCACACCTGGAATGAGTAGCAGAATACCAGCCGCTGCCATGGCCACACTTTTCATCATGGTTGATTCTTGCGGACGCATCGATGGGTTCATCATGCCACCTGCTTTCATTTGCTGCGCCATTGGATTGAGGGCAGCCATCCCTTTACGCAAGAGGGAGATACCGATGACTGCGGCGATAATAAACCACATAAATACCCACCAACCACTCATAAACTGAGCAAGCAAATACCAAAGTAGCATTTCGATAATAAACCAAACAATGGCAATACCAACTATCTGACCCATAAAGTGTCGTCCTATAAGATAAAATCTAAAAAATTAAGCGCCATGAAAATTAAAATGGCTAACATATGATGTATATGGGGATTGATTGCTATACTATCAAACTTAAGGCTGATTTTTAAGCCATATAGTCGGTACAATATAATTTGGATACAAGGAAGATGAGTAAAAGTACTACGAGTAGTAGGCTGAGCGAGTCTGACACCGTATCTGATTTATATAGGATTGAATATAAAATAAAATGTAAGCAAGATGGGATATTATGGCAATTATTATCGGGATTGATCCTGGTTCGCGCATGACCGGTTATGGCATCGTGCAACAAACAGGCGACAAACTCACCTATATCGATGCAGGTACCATACGTACCGACACCAAAGAGATGCCTGAACGTCTAAAGCGGATTTTTAATGGCTTAACGCGCATCACACAGCATCATTTGAAATATGCTGATGAGCCTATCTATACTGCCATTGAGCAAGTATTTATGGCAGAAAACCCTGACTCAGCGTTGAAACTTGGGCAAGCGCGAGGTGCTGCTATTGCCGCTATGGTTGCTCTGGATTTAGAAGTGTCAGAATATACTGCACGCCAGATTAAGCAAGCCGTTTGCGGTTATGGTGCAGCGGCAAAAGAGCAAGTGCAAGAGATGGTCTGCCGCATACTATCTTTGGATGTCGTGCCACAGCAAGATGCCGCCGATGGTCTTGCCTGCGCCATCTGTCATGCGCATTCAAGCCATTCCATGAATAAATTAATATTAAACAGCGCCATGCGTGGGCGCGGTGCATCTAAGAAAAAAGGTCGCTGGCGTTTGACAGAAGAAGATTTAGGCAATTTGCGTTAAGAACGCTTATAACACAAGCATAAAAAACACGCGTCTAAATAGCGCGTGTTTTTCGAACTGTCTAAGTTATTTACACTATCACTTTACTATAAAATCGCTTTACTATAAAAATGCAAAGGCTTAAACCGACTACTCTGCGACGGCACTTTCGATCACTGCATCCAACACATAAGCATATTCTTCACCTTCTGTACTATCGTCACTGTCTAATGGGTAACGCTGTAGACGTAATACTTCATCATGCATGCCATCATGCTGATAACCATCGATTTCATCCGTAAAGACTGCCCACTTGCCTTCGCTCGTTTTAATACCTTGGTCATCATAGGTAATGGGTTTCACTTGTAGACACATCTCTGAGCCATTATCAGTGCAAGGTATCATTTTCGAGCTTACTGCCCAGAATACGGTCTCACCTTTACTATTATACTTGGCTTGTGATGTAAGCCTGCCTTCCCAAATCAACGTTGCTCCGACACTGGTCACTTGGGTTAATATTGGCTTATCACTCTTAAGACTATCATCCTGAGAGTTGTTGTCTTTAGCGTCGCCATCTTTGGCACTGTTAGCTTTCACTAATGTTAACTGGCTTTCACCTTGCATCAGCTGACTTAAACTATTTTCAGCCTTATCGAGCTCACCACAAGACATTTTCGTACTCATACCCTCTTCAATAGTCAAAGTGTGACCTTGCAATTGGTAGCCAGCGCTCATAGTATTACAGCCAACGCTATAACTTAACGTATTCTCACCTTGGTATTGATTAAAAGACAAACGCACTTGGTCTTTAATATCCGTCAGCATGTTTAATGGCTGTGCGCCTTTGTCCATTGCAGACATCAATGTCCAACGATAACGTGAAAGATTGGCAATCATTTTCTCTTCAGCGCTCATCTTATCCATCTGAATATCATCCGTTACTGCATCAGCATTCATCTCTATGCCATCACCATTTATTGCATCAGCGCTTGTCTGAGTGCCTTCCTGTACGTCACTTTCATTGGGCAAAGAAGCATCTTGGCAAGCACTTAAAACAACGCTTAGTGCCAACAAACTTGGTAGTAAAGTGAATCGAATTGGCCGTTTTTTAACAGATGAGGTCATAGCAGTCATACCTTGTGGTTATCCCTTTTTTAAGTCAAAGTATTTAAAAAATCAGGTTAAATATTTAACAATAAGGGGCTGATGATATCCACTTTATTAAAGCGTCACAATTCACCACTATAGCGCCGTTGATTACCATGGTTGTAACAAAGTGTTTATTTTTATGGATTCATCGTAACTGCTATTTTAATATTTAAAAGTACCATAAAAAATCAATGGTCTCAGATAATTGAAAATTTCATCAATTATTCAAGACCATCAATGATGTCACATTTTTAATTTTTCGCGCTAGTCTTACTCGTTTGTATGAGCAATTTTGGCTTTTGCCATATTTTTAATACTGAAACGCTCATTCATCATTTGATAAAAACGCGCAAGATTTTCGCCCTGCTCATTCGGATTTACGTTCAGGACTTTACCAAAATCCAAACCGAGATATAGGACGATATCAGCAAAGCTTAATTGTTCACCAACCAAATACTCACGACCTTCTAAAATATTCTCAAAATAAGCAAGGGCTTTAACAGCCCGTGCAACAGATGGCGCGACAAACTCTGGGACTTGCTCAACACGTTGGGCTTTGGACGGATGGCTGTGCTGAAAAGCCAGCATAAAATTATATAATACTTCAAACTCAGCAATGCGGCGCATAGCGCACACTTGCGCACGTTGTATTACATCATTCCCCATCACCGAGCGCTCACCATAGACACGGTCGAGATACTCACATACAGCCTGTGAGTCATTAAGTACCGTGCCATCCCCTAGTATGAGAACTGGCACGGTCTGCATTGGATTTATTTTGGTGAACTCGTCTGACATTTGCTCATTGGCAGCAAAATCAATATCAATCACGTCTACATCATCCATATCATCGACATCGATGCCTTTTGATGCTAACAAAATAAGGGCTTTACGTGGATTGGGCGCAGTACGGGTGACGTATAGTTTTTTCATGGCAAACTCCTTGTAAGATTAGACAAAAGCGACTCAACGCTATCTGGTTTTATTATGGTTATTACGCTGTTGATGATAGATAAAGACTGGCCATCCTTTATACAACAGTTATATCCTACTCTGCTCATCATAGCAAAGCCTTATTAGGCTTGCTTTTTTGATCAGAGACTAAACAACAAAAAGCCCCACAACGTTACGTCATGAGGCTTCATTTCATTCATCCAGTCATGCTACTTATTTATTGGGTGCAGGCGTCGTACGTAAATAAGGCTTAATTTCTGTATAACCTTTAGGGTATTTAGCCGCGATATCTTCGTTTTTGACACTTGGTGGAATGATGACATCATCACCATCTTTCCAGTCAACTGGCGTCGCAATGTTATATTCATCAGACAGTTGCAGAGCATCAATGACACGGATAATCTCGTCAAAATTACGACCACAGCTTGCAGGATAGGTCAGCGTTAAGCGGATTTTTTTATTTGGATCAATAATGAAGACACTGCGTACCGTATGCGTGCTATCTGCATTTGGATGCATCATGTCATATAGCTCAGCGACTTCTTTGTTCGGATCAGCAATGATTGGAAAATTTAGCTCAGTACCTTGCGTCTCACCAATGTCTTTTGCCCACGCATGATGGTCATCGATACCATCAACAGAGATACAGATTGGCTTGACACCACGCTTTTGAAATTCGCCATTCAGTGCCGCAGCACGACCAAGCTCAGTAGTACATACTGGCGTAAAATCAGCTGGATGGGAGAAAAAAACGACCCAATTATCGCCTGCCCACTCATGAAAGTTGATATTACCCTCTGTGGTTGCAGCGTCAAAATTCGGTGCGGTATCGCCTAAACGTAAATGTGCCATGCTTAATTCCTTAGCTATGTTAGTGATGAGCACTAATATCCAAAGATATTTGCGTGCTCTATTATTATCAACGTACTTTTTATTATCAACGTGCCCTGTCAGATATTACACAATAACTCAAAGCACGTCAGCAAAAATTCTATTTTATCTTAGCAAACTGGTTATGACTGTCTTGTGAAGGATTGTAATGCGGTTATTCTGTTTATTACTAAGTAATTTAGCATAGACTTAACGAATGAATCAAATCACCATCCCAGAATCCCACAAACAAAAATCACCGAATTTACCTTTTTTACTGGTACCACCTGCTGCACGCCCAGCATCTGTTAATGTAAGCTCACCTTCTTGCTCTTGTAAATATCCCGCTGCAAGCAACTTATCATTTAACTCTTGTGTCTTAAAACCCAGCTCTTTGGCAAGCTTTGCTGTGGTCAGCTTAGAGTAATTAGGCGTTGCCGCTTCTATAGCAGTAGGTGCGACCGTTGTATTAGCATTATTGCTGGGCATTGTATGACTGGCAGTAGCAGTATTATCAGTCCTACCATCAGATTCGGTCACTTTTTCAAGCGACATGCGCACTTCATCGCTGATACGAATAATGCGCTGTGCCTCCTCATAAGTATCGGCATAAAGCTTACTATCTTCATTACGATAAATCAGCACGCCCATTTCATTATTATTGACTTGGCTAAATTCATAAAGGTTCAAACTGGTAATGATGCATTCGTTTTCATTCAGATAACACTTTGCATGCAAGTTTTTGCAAAAGCTGGTGCGAATAAAAGTCAGATTTTTTAGCCAGTTTATTTCTTCTGGGTGCAAATCATTCTTGCCATAAACGATTCTAATATCAATTTTGAGGCGATTACGGTCTTCTAATAGCTCTTTAATACGCTCATTCAGCTTTAAATAGGGACTGATGATAATCAACCTATCAGACGCATTTTTAATCAATTCTTCTAAATGGTAAGTCGTGCCACTGCTGTTTAAAAATTTTGCCATTATTATTTCCTCAAATCTTACGATCAATCACTTTATAATCATGCACAAAAAAGCCCATCCCTAGCGTACTAGAAATGGGCAAGCTTGCAAACCACTATTATTCAGTAGTTTTTCAAATAAGCGCTAATGCCGTTAATAGTGATAAATTAAGCTGGCTTATAGCTGTCACGCAAGCTGACGATTTGGTTAAAGATTGGTTTGTCAGTGCTATGGTCTTCGCTATCAGAGATAAAGTAACCTTCACGCTCGAACTGGAAGCGTGTGCCAGCGTCCGCATTCACCAATGACGGTTCAACCACGGCATTGAGTTCAGTCAACGAGTTAGGATTTAATGCTTGATGGACGTCAGCGACGCCACTTGGGTCTTCGACACTAAATAACTGCTCATACATGCGCACCGTTGCTGGGATGCCTTGGCTAGCTGATACCCAATGAATCACGCCTTTAACCTTACGACCTTCAGGATTTTGACCCAAAGTCGCCGGATCAATCGTCGCTTTTAGTTCGACCACATTGCCCGCTTCATCCGTAATGTGCTCAGTCACTGCCAATACATAGGTATTACGCAAGCGGATTTCTGGCTTTTCTGGCGATAGACGCTTATACCCTGCTGGCGGCTCAATCTCGTAATCGCCTTGATCGATATAGATGGTCTCAGTGAAAGGAATTTCACGCTCGCCCATATCGACATTAGGATGATTTGGCTGCGTGAGCCATAAAGTCTGTGCATCATCGTCCCAACGCGCATTAACGCTATCAGCCTTTTGCGACTCCCAACTGCTGACCGCTTCAGCAAAGTTGGTAATAGTCACTTTTAATGGCTTAAGCACTGCCATACCGCGACCTGTGGTCGTCTCTAATGATTGGCGAATACTAAATTCTAATAAGCGAAAGTCAACGACGCTGTCTACTTTAGTTACACCAACACGCTCACAGAAATCACGTAAACCCTCTGGTGTATAACCACGGCGACGCATGCCAGCGATCGTCGGCATACGCGGATCATCCCAACCACTAACGATATTTTCGTCAACCAACTGTTTAAGCTTACGCTTGCTGGTCAAGGTATGATCGACATTTAAGCGGCTAAATTCATACTGATGCGGTGGTACATCAAAGCCAATTTTGTCAATGACCCAATCATAAAATGGACGATGATCTTCAAACTCCAGCGTACACAATGAATGGGTAATGCCTTCGAGTGCATCAGAGAGCGGATGGGCAAAATCATACATCGGATAAATGCACCATTTATCACCCGTTTGGTGATGCGCTTGATGCATGACGCGGTAGATAACGGGGTCACGCATATTCATGTTTGGGCTTGCCATATCAATCTTGGCGCGCAACACGGCTTTACCTTCTGCAAACTTACCTTCTTTCATGTCATTAAAGAGGGACAAGTTTTCTTCAACACTGGCAGAACGATGTGGTGACGCCGTGCCTGCCTCATTGAATGAGCCTCGGTTTTCTTTAATTTGCTCAGGCGATTGCAAATCTACATAAGCGTCGCCTTGTTTGATAAGCTGAATCGCCCAAGCATAAAGTTGGTCAAAGTAGCCTGACGCATGGTGCGCCTCTCCTGCCCACTCAAATCCAAGCCATTTGACATCATTTTCGATATTGTCGATGAAGTCTTGCTTTTCTGCGGTTGGGTTGGTGTCATCAAAACGCAGGTTACAAACACCACCAAACTCTTCAGCCACGCCAAAGTTTAGGCAGATAGATTTTACGTGCCCCAAGTGCAAGTAACCGTTTGGCTCTGGCGGAAAACGCGTCACGATTTGTGGGTATTTTTGCGCCTTGACATCGTCACGAATGATATTGCGAATAAAATCGTTTTTTTGTTCGTCTTTTTGTGCATTGTTGCTTGAGTGCTCACTCATCGGGCATTGCTCCTAACGCAAATTGTCAGTTCATGCTACGTGCCATCACGCAGCATGGAAAATTCAAACCAAATCATTAAAAACAAGTTATTAAAAATGATA
>NZ_DKHR01000054.1:0-53628 GCF_002453835.1 Psychrobacter sp. UBA6739 | reverse complement strand
CCCCTTGCGGTATGGGTTTGCGGATCAAAAAATATCTCAGTATGAATGACATTGTCTTCAACACATTTTAGAATATATTCCCACGTTAAATCGTAGAAATCGTCTTTGGTAATCAGGACATTGGCGCCCGCATAATAGATATCTAAAAAGGTTTGTAGATTGGTAAAATTATAGGCGCGGCGTACATCTTCGATGTCATTATAAGGAATGTCTATATTATTTTTTTTCGCCAATCTGAACATCAGCTCCGGTTCTAATGAGCCTTCAATATGCAAATGTAGCTCTGCTTTGGGTAATTTCTTTATTAATTCAATCATAGTGTTCCAGTAGTGGCTTTTATTAAGCGCTGCGTTTGTCAGCGGGGTATATCTATAAAGGCTATTATATTTCAATTGGCCACAAAACCCCATAGACAAACAGCAAACCCTTGCATTCAGCTATAAACACGACTTCATAAGGGTGACTTCATAATAAGGGTTGCTTCATAATAAGAGCTACTGCATAAAAGCCATTTCAANNATACAGTATTAAAAACGCTATTTTAAAAATACCACAGTATCAGACAGCTCATTACCGGCGGGATCATCGCCTAGATGATAATACTGACGCAATAACTGACCTACCTCATCTAGTAGCTCCGCTAAGCTTTCTTCAGTTTTTTGATTGGCAATACCTGAGACCGCTTTTTCACACATGGCGCGCCACACAGTCGGGCTCACATGCGTGCTAATACCGCGATCCGCGACGATTTCAAGCTTATGCTCGCAGATATTGACGTAGATTAAAACACCTGTATTTTCTTCCGTATCCCAAACGCGATATTCACTAAACAAATCAATCGCCCGATCACGACAATCAAGACGATAGGCATCTTGGACAGGTAAGTGATTTTCTATAATTAAAAACACCTCACCGCGATGCCCACGCTCAGCCAACGTCACCTGCTCTGTCAGCCGCGCTTTAGCCGCTGGCGTTAGCCATTTGCTATGCAGCATAGGGACAAACAGTACTTGACGCCACCAACGAGCAAAACTTGCCTGCGACGAATTGCTTTTTACCATTATATTATTTCCTCAAGTACGCCATTGCTGGCAATCATCTAATGTCTGAACCTAACATGCCTTTATTAAAACCGCCTTTACCAAGAACCGCCTGCCCCGCCGCCGCCAAAGCCGCCGCCACCTCCTCCGAAGCCGCCGCCGCCAAAACCACCACCGCCAGAGCCGCCGCCACCGCCCATACCAGGTAGGAATATCATACCGCCGCCTCTACGACCGCCGCCAGATCCACCTTTACCACCACCGCCACCACCGCCACCACCGCCACCACGTGAAATCAAAAATAGCCATAAGAATATAGCCATAATAACGGTCATAAAAAAACCACCGCCTAAGGCTAACGATCCCGCAAAAAACCCACCAGCAGTAATAATAGAACCAAATACACGACCAAAAATACTGGTAATAAAGCTTCCAAATATCATTGCCATAATGAATAAAAATATGGGCGATGGTAGCTCGTCTGAACCTTGTTGTGCACTACGCTCGGCTGCTTGCGCATCAGCACGAGCCAATACCTCAGGATCAGCAGTCAGCCGCGTTTTGAGTGCGTCAACGCCAGCTATTATTCCAGCACCATAGTTATTTTGCTTAAATAACGGCGTGATATCTTCACGAATAATACGATTGACGGCAGCATCTGGTAAAACACCCTCTAGTCCGTAACCCGTCAAAATGTACATATCACGGTCATTGACGGCGACTACCATGAGTAAGCCATCATCAATGTCTTTATTGCCCAGCTGCCATTTCTCAGCTACTTGTAGAGCATAGTCAAAGATAGGAACACCATTGGTCGTAGGAACGATAACCACCGCTGCTTGCGCAAGACCTTGCTGATAAATATTTCTAAGCTGCACCTCTAGACGCTGTTTTTCTTGCGGATTTAGGATATTGGCCTGATCAACGACAGGATTATTTAATATGAGCTTATCGGCATCGACACTGGGTGCATTTGACTGTATAGGAGAAGGATTTTCGGCTGTTGACCCAGCTGTGGCATCATTATTAGCCACATTAGGGTTGATCGCCTCATTACCTAAAATGGCATCATTAATGGCTTCGTTACCCAATACAGCGTCATTGATCGCTTCATTAGACTCGCCCGCTTTGGCAATCGCTACCAAATCCTCAACACTACGACTTTGCATGTCTGAGGTACTATCAATGGCTTCATTAGGCGCAGCATACAACACAGACGCACTACTGATGCTGAGTGTGAATAGTAATACTGATAGGATTGCTTTTGAATTGTTCATCTAATCTATACCACCTCAAGTGACATCTGTACTGAGTGAATCTACGTGAGACCATTCACAAAAATTAGCATAGCAAAAAAACCAAATTTGACATAACTAATCGTACTTTTTGGATTTGATATTCATTTAATAGGCATTCATATCCATCAATACCTTTAAAAATGTGGCTAAGCAAACTAGTGGCTAACTAAGCTAAACGATAAAAATGTAAACAAACAGAGCGGCAAATCCCGCTCTGTTTTCATCTCTATTTAATCACCACTACTCAGCTGTCGCTGACTTATCATCACCGAAGTCAACACTTGGTGCGGTTGAAATAGCGTCTTCATTCGCCACGCTAAAGTTTGGCTTGGCATTCATACCAAATACTTTTGCTGTAATGTTGGTTGGGAACTGGCGCACCGTCGTATTATAGCTTTGCACCTCTTGAATATAACGGTTACGAGCGACGGCAATACGGTTTTCAGTGCCTTCGAGCTGGGCTTGTAAGTCTTGGAACAAAGCATCTGACTTTAACTCAGGATAACGTTCAGAGACCGCCATCAAACGTGATAATGCACCTGTCATCTGTTCCTGTGCCGCTGCATAACGCTCCATCGCTTCTGGATCATTCAGTACTTCTGGCGTCACCGTAATGCTACCAGCACGAGAGCGTGCCTCAGCTACTTGAGTAAACACTTCTTGTTCTTGCTCAGCATACTGCTGCACGACTTTGACTAAGTTTGGCACTAAATCAGCGCGGCGTTGATATTGGTTCACCACTTCTGACCACGACGCGGTAACTTGCTCATCTTGAGCTTGCAGGTTGTTGTAGCCACAACCGCTTAGACCGACGGTAGACGTCGCTAACACGGCTGCGAGCAATATGGGTTTTACAATTGATTGACGCGTCATCATTGTTTCTCCTAATAATGGTAAATAATAAATAGCCAGTAACACTTTTTTAATAATTTTTTAAAGCTTGTATTTTTAAGCTGATACATGATGTCATGCAAATGTATGTCTATTTATATGGAAGCCGTATATTTTTTATAATAAAGACACATCACTTGTATTAAAGCCACACTAAACATAAAAACAGCAGTTAATGAGTACGATAGCAATCGTATACCGCCCTATGCTCTCGTCTTATCAACGAAACAAAACTATAGGATAAGATATCTTACACAATGATGGCGCTATCTCAGTATTTTTACAATTAGCCGTTACCAAAACACAACCGCAAAACCACACTGCTATCCCATTACTATTGCTCGTTTTTATTACCTATTATTGATAATATCTACCTCACAAATATCATCGAACCACTGACGTTATCTTTAGTGCATACCTTGTCCAGTATAGAGGAGTGATAGATGAGCGCTGAATAACCGCTCTATTTTTGTGTAGTCGATGTGGCTTTATCTATTGATTCGACATCTAACAACGGTCAAAACATACGATATTTCATCGTTATTTGTAGTCATATCTGCCTGACTCAATATGAATATATATGCTTCTGTACAAAGAAAATTCTAGTAATTACGACAAAAATATGGCAAATTGCAGTTACGTAGCCGTACGGTTTGAATACATTTGGTAGTGGACTTATGGCTTGATTAGTATTAGCGAGTTGTTGATTTCTATGTAAAATATTACTCAATTATTAGAGATTCGCTTAATCGTTTCAATCAGCCACACCAAGCCTGTAGTCAATCGATACCGCTCACCAAAAGTTGAATGCTATCGGCATGATAAGTATTTAATATTATAACCGCCTGTTTTATCCACCGGTCTACTGAACATTCATCTCAGATATTAAGTGAAGTGATAAGATAAATGTCGCAGTAATTGAGACAGCTTACGCCTTGCAACTATGCTGATACGCATATCGTCGGTAATAAGCATAAGCAAACTGTCAATATTACTGATAAACCAAGCGGATAACTACAGACAACTACAGTCCATTCTTAGTGGCTAAGCGCGTATGAGACTTAACGGATATACATGAGTCGATGTAGATAATTTAACTGCTTAACTTAAATAAGTAAGTTAACCAGTTAGCTTACTCCTAGCATACAGAGCCACTTTGAGACAGTACTAGGAATATACATATGGAAGGTTTAGTTAACTTAGTAAACGGAATTATCTGGAGCCCCGCACTGATCTATCTGTGCTTGGGCGCGGGCCTATTTTATTCCATTATGACGCGCTTCGTACAAGTGCGGCTGTTCGGTGAAATGATCAAGTTACTTTTTACTGGTAAATCTAGTGATCAAGGTATTTCATCATTTCAGGCACTTGCCGTATCACTCGCAGGACGCGTGGGTATGGGTAACATCGCTGGGGTAGCTGCGGCTATCGGCTTCGGTGGCCCAGGTGCCGTATTTTGGATGTGGGTCGTGGCCTTCTTAGGCGCATCTACTGCTTATGTTGAATCTACGCTCGCACAGATTTACAAAGAAAAAGATGTCATCACTGGCGAATATCGCGGTGGCCCAGCTTACTATTTTGAGCGCGCACTTGGCCAAAAATGGTATGGCATTCTCTTTGCAATCTCATCTATCCTCGCTTGTGGTATATTTTTACCAGGTGTACAGGCAAACGGCGTTATCAATGCTTTCGCACAGGTAATGGGCGAAGGGTCTGTTATGAGCATTGGCGCCTTAGAAGTTGGCTCAATGCGTCTAGTAGCCTTAGCCATTATCCTTGTGGTATTAGGTATTATCATTTTTGGTGGTATCAAGCGTATCGCAACGTTTACCGAGTATGCCGTTCCTTTTATGGCATTGGGCTATATCGTTCTTGCACTGATCATCATGTTTACTAACTTTGATATGATTCCACAAGTATTCGGTCTAATCGTTAGCGATGCATTTACTGCTCAAGCAGGTTTTGGTGCAGCGATTGGTTGGGGCGTAAAACGTGGTATTTACTCAAATGAAGCAGGTCAAGGTACAGGTCCTCATGCTGCTGCTGCTGCTGAAGTTGAGCATCCATCACAGCAGGGTTTGGTTCAGGCATTCTCAGTATATGTCGATACCCTATTAGTATGTTCTGCTACTGCCTTCATGATCCTAACCATGGGTACCTATAACATTCAAGGTACATTACCAGACGGTCAGTTCATCGTACAGAATGTCGCTGCTACCACTGAAATCAACGCCCCTGCATTCACGCAAATGGCGATGGAATCTGTTTATGGTGGTTTTGGTAACACCTTTATCGCTATTGCTGTCTTCTTCTTTGCCTTTACCACTATCTTGGCTTACTACTACATCGCCGAAGTGAACGTTGCTTATCTAACGCGCTTTGTCGGTCGCAGTGCCAACAAGACTGGTCTATTCTTAGTCAAAATCTTAATCATGGTGATGGTTGCTTACGGCGGCCTAAACTCAGCTGGCTACATTTGGGCTATTGGTGATATTGGTGTTGGGCTTATGGCTTGGTTGAACATCGTTGGTATTTTGGTCATCTTCATTGTGGCTCGTCCAACGCTTACTATGCTAAAAGACTATGAAGCACAGCGCAAAGCAGGTGTTGAGCGCTACAGTTTTGATCCTGCAAAATTCGGCATCAAAAACGCCCCTTATTGGGAAGAGCGTCATCTAAAAGAGCAACAAAGAATGGCAGCAGATCCACTACGTAAAGAGCATAAGTAATATTCTATAACGTAGCTACTATTCTTTAACATGATTATTATTCAAACCTCCAAAACAAAAGTCCGAAACAATCGTTTCGGGCTTTTTTGTTTCAAACCTTTGCATTCATAAGCCTCCAATAAACGTCTTATATAAGTCATCATTACTCTTTAAACTTGCATTAGTGTGAACCAATGAGAGGCTATTTATCTTACTCTCCACTACATTGAACCGTTTTCATGCGACTGACTTATATCAATGCTATGGTAAACATTAGGTATCCCCCAAACGCAAAAAAGCCCAGCTCAATAGCTAGGCTTATTCGACGTCATCATTTAAATAATTAATTAATCATCAATAAAGAGGCTATAGAAACAACTTACTCAGGCATCAATACTGCATCGATAGTGTGAACCACACCGTTCGTTGCCATGATATCTGTACCAGTAATATTAGCCGTGTTACCAGTCGCATCAGTGATGACATTAGCATCGCTAATATTGATAGTAGCACCATTTACAGTAGCAACATCAGTACCATAAGGAATGTCAGCTGCCATAACAACCATAGGCACTACGTGATACGGAAGTACTTTTTTCAGTAGATCTGTATCGGCTAATAGCTCTTCTTTAGTAACGCCTAGCTTCTCTAACACAGGAGCAAATGCATCATCAGTTGGTGCAAATACCGTATAAGTCCCAGCATCCATCATCATTGTATCTAAGCCAGCAGCTTGTAATGCAGCCGTTAGAATCGTTAGATTTTCGTTGCCAGCTGCTATTTCAGCAATGCTTTGCGTCGCAGCAGTATCGGCCATTGGATCGGCTTCAGTCATTGGCTCAACTTCGGCAACAGGCTCTACAACCACTTCTTCAGTAGTCACTTCAGGCTCAACAGGATCAGTAGTTGCTTCTTTATCATTACAAGCGGCTAATGACATGGCAGCTGTAACGACAGCGATAGAAAGTAAGTTTTTCTTCAACATAAGTATTTCCTTATAAAGGGATGGTCTGTTAAGTGACTTGTTTGACAAATAACTTAACCCAGTTAATGTATATAACAGCGAACCACTTATCTGTTGCAAATGATAGCAACTAAACAATAGTAATAATGTCGCCTCTACTATACCAATAACTATAATTTTAACTGATTAATTTCGGATTAATGCTTACTTAGGTAGCAACACTGTATCGATCACGTGTACAACTCCATTGTTCGCTTGTATATTCGCGGTCACGATATTAGAGGTACGATCTCTCCCATCAGTAATTTGTTTTTTAGCGTCAAATGTGATGCTGCTGCCTTCCAGCATCTCTTGACTGCCTGCCATAATTTCAGAGGCAAAGACGCGGTCGTCTTCAATCACATGATAGGTGAGCACTTTCGTCAACAGCGGCTTATCTTGTAATAGCTGTTCTTTACTTATCTCAAGTTCAGCTAATAATTTAGCAAAAGCGGCATTGTTTGGTGCAAAGACGGTAAGGTCAGCGTCTTCATCAGCGAGGGCATCAGCCAATCCTGCTGCTACCACTGCTTCTTTGAGGATACTGAGATCCTCTGTGGCAACAGCTAGATCGACTATAGACTTGTCAGTAGGTAGCAATACGTCGTCAATGAGGTGAATGACGCCATTAGTGGCCAATACATCTGTTTTGATAATTTTAGAGGTATCCCCACTTGCATCCATAATGATATTGGCATCACTAATAGAGAACGCTTGACCATTGACTGTTTCGATACTGTCGCCATAAGGAATGTCAGCAGCTTTGACTGTCATATTGGGAATAACATGATAAGTTAAGACCATGGTTAATAGCTCTTTGTCAGCCAATAACTCTTCTGATGTCACATCAAGCTCTTCCAATAATTCAGCGAATGCAGCATCAGTAGGTGCAAATACAGTAAATTCGTCCTCTGATGACATTAAGACTTTATCAAGTCCAGACGCCTTTAACGCAGCGTTAAGAATGGTTAAATCTTTATTTTCAGCAGCAATTTCTGCAATATTTTGTGTTGGCGCTTCTACAACAACTGAAAAATCATTGTCATCGTCATTACAAGCGGCTAGCGGCAAAATGGTCATGGCAAGCGCCAGAGATAATAGGGTTCTTTTTAGCATGAGTATATCCTTATGTATGAGTCCAGATGAACCATCTACTTTGTCAGTAGCATCCGTCGAATGATTGAAATTGTTAAAGGATCAAAGCTTTCAACAAGAAACAAAGATGACTGTCGTTTATTGTCGTAGTGTTAAACAATAATGATGACACGCTTAGAAAATATCTCAAACATTCTAAATACCAGCAATTTCATTTAGAAAAGCTTCATCTAAAATAGTTGACAATTAAAATAGCGTGTATTTAACAATCATGTCATCAAAGACGGTAGCTGGTACTCATACCAGCTGCATCATACAAAGTAATAGGAATATAATTCTTTAACTGAAATTTTGAAGTTAATCTTATTTGGGCAGTAATACTCTATCGATAACATGTACTACGCCGTTATTAGCAGCAATATCGGTTTTTATGATATTGGTAGTACGACCATTTTCATCCATCAATTTACCCTGATTGGTGACCATCAGAGTATCTTTACTGAACATAGTAATATTGCCCGGTTTAACGTCTTTCGCATATACTGGCGCAGCACCGTTAATCACGTGATAGCCTAAAATCTTAGTCAATAGTAGCTTGTTAGCAAATAGTTGTGCTTTGCTCATGCCTGTTTCTTGCAGGACTTGTACAAATGCGGCATTGGTCGGCGCAAATATTGTATAGTTTGCATTCGGGTTAGACAAAGCACCCGCCAAATCTGCCGCTACGACGGCTTCGACCAGTAGCGAGAAGTCAGGATTACTTTGGGCAACTTGTACCACATTCATTTTTGCCATAGATTGACTGTGCATAGGTGCTTTCGTCGCTGCGCTTTTGCTTGGCATCATATTATTACAAGCACTTAAACCAGCGATTGAGAGTGCTAATGTACCGATGGTAGCAATTTTAGTAAGCTTCATAACATTATCCTTAATGATTGAGTATTTATTGACTGTTCTATAACTGTCTTGCAGATTAGATCGTCTTCCCTTATAGCAAATACTGGCGCTAATAATAGTAATAAATGCCAAGTGTCATTGAATACAACTATTAACATTTACTAGTAAGTATTGCTTATGAAACGCCAATCCTTCTGAAATTAAATTAACATATAACCAAGCTTTATCAATTCCTCTTTACGCAACTTTTTGTAGTACAGTGTAAACTCTGTCTGACTTTTAAGCACAATCGTTGTGCTTTCATTTATAGAAACAAAGCTTTATGTAATCTTTAAACGAAATGATATTCATTTGTTCCTAATCATTTAATGCCATAAACTTTGAACATCATGCTCACTCAATCAACAGGCAGATTTTTTGTCTAGCATATTGCCAAAGAGGAATAAGTACTGTCCCACGTGAGGTATGATTTTCATGCTAGAATAATGCGGATTTGCCCACGCCTTTTATGAATGTTGCACGCTATTTATTATTCTTATTCTTATTACTTCCCCTTTTATAACATTGACGATATAAGCAGCGCTCCTATGACTCAAACGATGACTTCTCAATCTGATCTTACTTCTAGTCCATCATCCGCTGATGACTTTATTTTAACGCCACCTGCCGTGTTTCCTTATAAAGAGCAGCAACTGACGGCACGTGCACGTATCACCGAGCAAATGGCATCACGCATCTTGATGTTAGATGGGGCGATGGGTACACAGATTCAGACCTATAAATTAGAAGAAGCAGATTATCGTGGTGAGCGTTTTGCCGATATCAATCAAGACGTACGCGGTAACAATGATTTATTGGTACTGACACAGCCGCACATGATTAAAGACATTCATCACGATCATCTGCTAGCTGGTGCCGATATTATCGAGACCAATACCTTTAACGGTACGCGTCTGTCGATGGCTGACTACGATATGCAGTATCTAGTGCCTGAGCTGAATAAGACAGCAGCCAAGATTGCCCGTCAAGCGGCGGATGAATTTACGGCAAAAACGCTTGAGAAACCGCGTTTTGTCGCTGGTGTCGTAGGGCCAACTTCACGCACGTGCTCGCTATCACCGGACGTCAATGACCCAGCTTTTCGTAACATTACCTTTGACGAATTGGTACTAAATTACCGTGAAGCAACTTTATGCCTGATAGAAGGTGGTGTTGATCTCATCCTCATCGAAACAATATTTGATACGCTAAATGCCAAGGCAGCGATATTTGCCATCACAGGCGTGTTTGATGACATTGGTTTTGAGCTACCAATTATGATTTCGGGAACGATTACCGATGCCTCAGGTCGAACGCTATCAGGTCAAACCGCTGAAGCCTTTTATAATTCAATCCGCCATGCCAAGCCATTATCGGTTGGCTTTAACTGTGCGCTTGGTGCTGATGCGCTGCGTCCGCATATTCAAACACTGTCGAACATTGCTAATACCTATGTGTCAGCGCATCCGAACGCAGGTCTGCCCAACGAGTTTGGTGAATATGATGAAACAGCCGAACAAACCGCTGCCCTACTCGAAGGCTTTGCCAAAGCAGGCATCTTAAACATCGTTGGTGGCTGTTGTGGTACGACGCCTGAGCATATCCGCCAAATCGCTAAAATGGTGGCAAATTATCCACCGCGCGTGATTCCTGAAATCGCTCCTGCCTGCCGTTTGTCAGGTCTTGAGCCATTTACTATTAATTCTGATAGCTTGTTTGTCAACGTCGGTGAACGTACCAACGTCACAGGCTCTAAAAAGTTTTTACGCTTGATTAAAACCGAAGCCTACACCGAAGCGCTCGATGTGGCACGCGATCAGGTCGAAGGCGGCGCGCAAATCGTCGATATCAACATGGATGAGGGTATGCTCGACTCCAAGCAAGCGATGATTCATTTCGTCAACTTGGTGTCTGGTGAACCTGATATCAGCCGCGTACCGCTGATGATTGACTCGTCTAAATGGGACATCATCGAAGAAGGCCTTAAGCGTATCCAAGGCAAATCCGTTGTCAACTCTATCTCATTAAAAGAAGGTCATGCTGAGTTCGTTGAGCGTGCCAAGCTTTGTATGCGCTACGGTGCCGCTGTTATTGTCATGGCATTTGATGAAGACGGCCAAGCCGATACTTACGAGCGTAAGATCCAGATTTGTCAACGCAGCTATGATGTGTTGGTCAACGAAGTTGGTTTCCCATCAGAAGACATTATTTTTGACCCGAACATTTTTGCCGTTGCCACTGGTATCACTGAGCACAATAATTATGGTGCGGACTTTATCAACGCCACCAAATGGATTACCGATAACTTGCCCAATGCAATGGTATCGGGTGGTGTCTCTAACGTGTCGTTTAGTTTCCGTGGTAACCCTATTCGTGAAGCCATCAACTCCGTATTCCTTTATCATGCGATTCAGAATGGTCTGACGATGGGTATCGTCAATCCTGCCATGCTTGAACTGTACGATGATATTCCAAAGGAAGCTCGTGACGCCATCGAAGATGTGATGCTCAACCGCAACCAAGGTGAGAGCGGTCAAGATGCCACCGAACGTCTGATGACTGTGGCTGAGAACTACCAAAACGGTGGTAAGAAAAAAGACAGCACCGTTGATATGAGCTGGCGCGAAGGCACGGTAGAAGAACGCATCGCCCATGCACTGGTCAAAGGCATCACGACCTTTATCGAAGCGGATACCAAAGAAGCATGGGAGAAATACCCCAAGCCGCTAGAAGTCATCGAAGGGCCATTGATGGACGGGATGAATATCGTCGGTGACTTATTTGGTGCCGGTAAAATGTTCTTACCACAAGTGGTCAAATCAGCTCGCGTAATGAAACAGTCAGTCGCGTGGCTAAATCCGTATATCGAAGCAGAAAAAGTCGAGGGTGAAAAGAAAGGCAAAATCCTCATGGCAACTGTCAAAGGCGACGTCCACGATATCGGCAAAAATATCGTCGGCGTGGTGCTAGGCTGTAACGGTTATGATATCGTTGATCTGGGCGTCATGGTGCCGTGTGAAAAAATCCTCGATACCGCTATCGCAGAAGAAGTCGATATCATTGGCTTATCAGGTCTGATTACCCCAAGTCTCGATGAGATGGTCTATGTCGCCAAACAAATGCAAGAGCGCGGCATGACGCTACCCTTGATGATTGGCGGTGCAACGACCTCCAAAGCGCATACAGCGGTCAAAGTCGAGCCACAATACCAAAATGATGCCGTCATCTATGTATCTGATGCCTCACGTTCAGTCGGTGTAGTCACCAAACTGCTCTCCAAAGAATACCGTCAAGCGCTTATCGATGAAACTCGCGAAGAGTATGTCAAAGTACGTGAACGCCTTGCTAAGCGTCAACCAAAAGCGGCGAAGGTCACGTATGCCGAATCGGTCAAGATTGGCTTTCAGTATGATTGGGAAAGCTATGTGCCACCAGTCCCCAATAAGCTGGGGCAAGTGATATTTGACGACTATCCAATCGCTAAGCTGCTGCCTTATATCGACTGGACACCATTCTTTATCTCTTGGGGTCTGGTCGGTAAGTATCCAAAGATATTGCAAGACGATGTGGTCGGCGAAGCGGCACGCGATCTGTTCGATAATGCCAATGAGCTGATGCAAAAGATGATTGATGAAAAATTAATCGTCGCTAAAGGGGTGTTCAAACTTATGCCAGCTCGCCGTACGGGTGCCGATACCGTTACTGTCTATGACCGTACTACTAAAGGCGGCGCAGCAGAATATCAATTCGAGCACTTACGTCAGCAAAGCGATAAAGCCAGTGGCAAGCCGAACTTTAGCTTGGCAGACTTTATCTCACCATCAGAGACACATACTGACCATTTGGGCGGCTTTACCGTTTCTATCGTCGGTACAGAAGCACTGGCTGAAAAGTACAAAGCAGCAGGTGATGACTATAATGCGATCATGGTACAGGCATTATCTGATCGCTTAGCAGAAGCCTTTGCCGAGCATCTACACGAGCTCATCCGTAAAGAGTATTGGGGTTACCAGCCGACTGAATCACTCACCAATGATGAGATGATTAAAGAGAAATATGTCGGCATCCGCCCTGCACCTGGCTACCCTGCCTGCCCTGAGCATACCGAAAAAGGCAAATTGTTTGATTGGCTCGGTACGGTAGATGCGATTGGTACAACGCTAACCGAAAGCTATGCAATGTGGCCTGCGTCATCGGTCAGCGGATTTTATTACTCGCATCCTGATAGTGAATATTTCAACGTCGGTAAAATCAGCCGTGATCAGTTAGAAAGTTATGCTGAGCGTAAAGGCTGGGATATGAAAACGGCTGAGAAGTGGTTAAATCCGAATTTGTAGTCGATTGGCTAATCAAGTTATAGAAACCTGATAGTTATTCTTTGGCTTACTCATTTAATATGAGTAAGCCATTTTTTATGGCATTCTATTTTGCCTACCATCAGCAAACTTATCGCTACGTTAATAGCAAAATACTTTCATCATTTGCTAACAATAACCATGCTAGATTATTGTCTATTCTATTATTATTATCTTTGTGAGACAGGCTATGAATCAGATTGCATTACTTTCTAGTTGGATTGGCAAAACCTTTGCAATCTGGGCACTGGTCAGTGCTGTTTTGGGATTTATTTTTCCTGAATTCTTTGCCTCGTTGGCTTTTTTGATCGTTCCCATACTTGGCATCATTATGTTTGGGATGGGCATGACGCTCAAGACTGAAGATTTCCTAGAGATTGTCAAACGACCTAAACCTGTACTGGTAGGATTGTTGGCACAGTTCACGCTCATGCCGTTGATCGCTTACCTATTAACGGTCATTTTCAACCTTGATCCTTTAATCGCGGTCGGTGTCATCTTGGTTGGCTGTTGCCCTGGCGGTACGTCTAGTAATGTGATTACGTTCTTAGCCAAAGGTGATGTGGCATTGAGTGTGGCGATTACCTCTATCTCTACCCTACTTGCACCTTTTCTGACCCCTATTCTGCTCAGTGTTTTTGCGGGTCAGCTGATTGATATCGATTTGGCCAGTATGATGATAACCATTACAAAAATCGTAATCTTGCCCATATTGCTAGGTGTTATCTTTCATAAATTTTTGGGTAAAAAAATCGATTTCGTCACCGAGGTATTACCAATGGTATCGGTATTGGGTATTTCCATTATTATAGCGGCGGTGGTTGCCGTGTCTAAAGCGACTATTCTAGACAGCGGTGCTATCGTGTTTATCGTGGTTGCCTTACATAATATTACCGGTTATGCCTTGGGGTATTTGATCGCCCGTTTGTCTGGCTTTACGGAGAGACAACGCCGCGCGATTATGATAGAAGTGGGCATGCAAAACTCTGGTCTGGGCGCTGCCCTTGCGGCAACTTATTTCAACCCTGTCGCGGCCTTACCTAGCGCAATCTTTAGTGTATGGCATAACTTTAGTGGTGCGTTAGTTGCGAATATCTTTGCTAAAAAAGATGCTAAGTGAGTGTTTGTTTTATAAGTTGCGGCCTTATTATAAATACTTTAAATTTGATAAAAATATTTAAGATTAGTTGGATAAATAATATTGATATTAGAGTACAAAAAACTCTGGAAAACGTTTAAACTCGAATTAGCAAACAGTTCATTTTCTTCTTGCTCTTACTATAAATTTTAGGTATAATGCGCTCAACAGCACCGCCACCTCTACTTACTGAGCATGTCTCGATAAGAAATGTGGCGGTCTTCTTTTGTCTCAATACTTTACAAGTTCCAATCTTCCCAACTTTTTAATCCCATGTCTTCCTCAGAAATCGCTTCATTGGCAACTATTGGAAAGTTCAAGAGTAATAACTCAACTCGCTTATCCCATGTTGCACGTGGATTTATAATACTTAGAAAATGCTTCATAAGACATAAGTAGAAAAATATCTTCCTTCTATCTAAGTCATGCCAAGGTTTTATATCTTTTGATTTTTTAGCTGGCTTAGGTATATTAGTGTTCCATAGTCTAGAGTGGTGAGCACAAATATTCCGGACGATATTTAATGAATGTATCCAACTCGTAAATACATCCTCACTAGTTTCATATTTTTCTGCAATTTGCTGACGATGCTTATATTTAAGTCCTGAATACAGTATAGATATAGAACCAAAATCAATTACCTCTACTGCTACCCAGATAGGTATGCCATTGTAATATTGAAGATGATGCTGAATTAATGCCTGTTTCTTGGAACGCTTGATTTGTTGATGATAACGCTCTAACCAAATTTCATGTTTAGATTTACCAAGACGTTTATCATATCTTGTAAAATCTCCATCTAAGAATTTTCCATACAAATGAGCTTGAGGGTCTGAACGACCCAATAGATACGCAACTTCAGTTCTAATAGCCATTTCAATACGCTCTAACGCATCTAGGCATATCAATCTCAACTTTTTGTCAAACTGATAAATATTTAACACATCATTGAAACATGTATTTTCTACGAAGAAATCATCTCGTTTTTTATGACTAATTGGCAAACGAAAAGGATACCAGTAGCCACTTAAACGGTAATAACCTATGCATGAAAGATAATGTTTGGAACGTTCAAAATCCTCAATAACTAATCCTCTACTTTGCAAAATATTTAACTGTTGCTCAAAAGTATTCCAAATTTTTAGAGAGCGTTTTTCATTAGTGTGAGATGACATATTGAGACCCAATCTTAGAGTAGATTAATTTTTTGGCTTTTAAAAAGTAGATAATCACTTAGTTACTCTTACCTTTTCACCTCGCCGACACCGCTCAGAACAATAAATCACCTGCTCCCAATCCTTCTCCCACTTTTTACGCCACGTAAACGGGCGCTGGCAGACGGGGCAAGTTTTTTGCGGTAAGTTTACTTTTTTATGTGCCATCATATGCCCCCTTGTGCCGTATATCTAATATCTATGGTTAATGCCTAGTTATCTTCTTTTTGATGATCTAGCCCTTCATACTTTTTAACGCGGCGGCATTGGTCGGAGCAATAGACCATGCTCTCCCAGTTTTTATCCAACTTTTTAGTCCAGCTAAACTCACGCTCGCAGACAGGGCAAAGTTTTTTGCGAACGTTCTTCTTTTTGTGCGCCATAATTTTCTCATTGGTTTGATATAGTCGATTCACTACCATCGGATACGGTGTCAAGCTCGCTTCACCTACTGTTTGTAGCAACTTTACTCGCCGTCATTGTATCCAAAGTAGCTGTTGCCGACTATATTACCACTGTCTCTTAAATCATAAGCCCTATTTATAGTGCTATTCATAAGTGCAAGTCATCAGCATTGCTCATAAGCCTTAATAATTAAGCATTAACGCTTAATCGTTAGCCATCAATCATAGCTGTTAACCAGTAGTGACTAATCATCAGCTATTAATCAGTAGTTATTAATCATAATCATCAAAGATTTTATTAAGTCTGTTGAGGCTATTAACGATGAGCTTGCCAGATTGATCGGTACTGGTATCAATCGCCAGCTTCTCATCCATCCGCATCGTCAGCGGTGCAAGCGCCTCTTTTAATGCGTTTGCCATAAGTGCGGTCTGCTGAGTGATGTCAGGCGCATCGCTATCTACGGTTTGATGCTCTTCATTCTTAATCAGGCTCTCAGTCAGACTACTAGACAAGCTATTCGCCATTTTCTGTGCTAGCTCTTCAACGGCATTGACCAGCTGCACCATCAGTGCTTTTTGTACGTCTTGGTTTTCCTTAAGATACTCGCCTTCTGCCTTTTCAGCATTGTGATCATGCTTATATATTTGCATCAGCTGATTCAGACTTTTCTCAAAGCCATTATCGATACTGTCACTGACGACTTTGGCATTGTTGATCACGCTATCGGCAAGGATTTTCTGTGCCTCTAATTGGCCGTTTAGCTGCGCATCGAGTTGCGCTTGTTGTCCTGCCTCTCGTAAGCGAGCGAGTTGCTCAGGATCATTTTTCGTCAAGTATTTTTCAAACTGGCTACTGATGGCATTGAAGCCACTGGCCAAGTCGACCAACTGCGCAACGATACGCGCGCCCGTGTCGCCATCTTCACCGCCCATGGCTTTGTTACGTAAGAAGTCAGCTTTGATTTGCGCCCAGCGATCTGTTTCTGCTTCGGTCAATACACCGCGCATCTCGCCAAGCTTGAGCAAGTTACTCTCTGCCCCTTGGGTCAATAGCTGTGACTCGCCCAGATAGTGATCATCTATCAGCTGATTCAGCTCGCTCTTATTCATGACCGCCGACAGCTTTTCGGTCATCTTGTTCATATTACGATAACTGCCCTGTAGCTTAAATATCGGTTCAACACGATACTTATCATCTTGCGAGGCCGAGGCAATATACGCTTGGTTGACGTCTAGAATGACCTCTTGCACCCTAAACATATGACGCAAGATCGCGACAATCTCATTAATCTCTGAAGTGCTATATGGATACGTCAAATCACCGCTTTGGGCTTGGGCGAGATTCGCATTGTCCGCTTTCGCCATTTTAATGAGACGATGGACATCCGCTAAATCACGGTTGGCTAGTGGTGCGAGGACAGTATTAGAAGTTAGAGAGTTTTCGATATAACTGAGCGCAAACACTTCTTCCATGCCGCTCATGATATCGCCTAAGTTGTAGATATCGGCACGGTTGGCGAGCATGTCTGGCACTTTAAAGGCTTCGCCGCTCTCGGTATATGGGTTACCTGCCATGACCACGCAGAACTTTTTGCCACGCATGTCATAAGTTTTGGTTTTATCTTGCCAAACACCATCGATACGGCGCGTACCATCACCGAGTGAGATAAACTTCTGCAAGAACTCCGCATGTGTGTGCTGAATATCATCAAGATAGAGCATGACATTATTTCCCATCTCAAAAGCTAAGTTGATTTTATTCAGCTCTTCTCGTGCGGTGGCATTGGGCGCTTTTTCGGGATCTAAAGACGTTACGTCGTGACCAAGTGACGGACAGTTAATCTTCATAAAGATTAAACCCAAACGGTTTGCCACGTACTCCATCAAAGTGGTTTTACCATACCCTGGTGGCGATATCATCATGAGAATACCCATCAAATCGGTACGCTTATCTTCACCAACCGTGCCCATCTGTTTGGCAAGATTGTCACCGATGAGTGGTAGATAACTCTCATTAATCAGACGGTTACGCACAAATGAGGACAATGGACGCGGCATAAACTCATCCAGTCGCAACGTCTCCTTTGACTCATGTAAAATCTCTGAGCGCATGGCCAGATAACGTCTATACGCAGGGATAACTTGAGTATCATGATGATGCAGACGATTTAAAAAATCATCGACGGCAAAGGTTAAAGTCTGCTGATGGATACGCGTATGCTCACCTAGCAAGTTATTAACCTGTATTTCAAGCGATACCTTACCCGTGCTACGCTCAAAGCTTTGCACTTGATTGAGCGGGTTATTAATACTGGTCAATGATGTCGTCGATGAAGCTGGCGACGAGGTGATTGAGGAAAATGATAAGGCAGATGGCGTGGTACTTGCGCTTGTACTGCCTGACCTTTTAACACCCATCCGTTTATCAAAGCTAGCACCTGAATCAATCAGGCGCTGTACCAAGGCTTCACGTTGGGCATCGTTCAATTGAGTAAGTAAAACGGCTATCGCCTCCGGCACATAATGACGGCCACTTTCTAAATGCTGCTTGCGTAGCGCGTTTTGTTCTTCAATCTCGGCCAGCTGAGTTTCGCTGAGCGCCTCACCTGCTTCGTTGGTGCCATCAGTCGCTACGTTAGCCGATTCATTCCCACCGTAAGTTTTCTCAAGTAATGCATGGAACCAGGTTGCCAATAGCTCATAGGCTGATTTGGGTTGGAATCCAAGCTTGCTAATAGAAGACTGTAGTTGATCAAAACTCACTGTCGCTTGCATACTGCCTGAAGCGCTATTTAGCGTTTGGCTTAGCTGTTCACACAACCGCTGCGCTTGTTGACTGGTTTGCCAATTTATTGTGATGTTTGCGCCTGCATTGGTTTCAGCCGACTGCCCCATCACGCTAACCAAATATTCGCAGGCAAGCTGGACATAGCTTGGTTTGAAGATATTAGCGCCTTTATCAACGCTAGCACCGGTATCACCACCAATATTGTCATCATTATGAGCGGCGACAAAGTCATGCATCACTTCGCTCATATCTTCAACTAGTAAAGACTTAGCCGTATCACTGCCCAAGGCACGGCGCAATTGCTCGGCGGTCGCAGCTCTATCCGTCCAGTTGCTCGCGCGCGTCAGCACGGACTCATTTAACCAAGCGTCATAACCGAACTGGCGTAAGCTATCTAAGCCCAGTGCTTGTACGATATTCAGCTGCCAATAGAATAACTGCGCCAAGGCACGTACTTGCGGGGTATAAATCAGCAGTCCTGCCTCGCGCAAAGTCGGCAGTATTTGCATCAGTAATAGCGTGGCATCATGGTCATGAATGCCTTTGTCATAGCCGAGCTGATAGCGAGGGGTCGCGTAAGCTTTGACCAGTTTGGACAAGGGGCTGTCATTATCAATATCGCCATTCACATCAAGGGTAATGACAGTCGCATCGTATGCTTGATATAGACGCGCTTCCGTCAAACCCTCTTGGCTGTTTTTGGCACTTTCGATAATGCTATACGCCAAGTACTCGGCGCGGTACACCTTGTCAGACTCGGAGGCGATATTCATGTCCCAGTACGGGCGCAAGGCGTTCAGCTCAGTATTATTGAGCACTTCATAATAGTCGGTACCCGTTAGATGCAAGTTCAGCACGCGCTTGCCATCTGACTGCTGACGACTCAATAAGGTCAAATCCAGCGGCTGAGTATTGACTGAAAAACGGTGCTTGCCCAGTTTGATGATTTGACCACCATCTTCAAACAAGTCCGACTTGTCTTTTAAGCTCTTATAGCTCTCGATTTGGATGGCTTTTAGGCGGGCATCGATGTCATCTGCTTTGACGCTAAAGCCCATCGCTTGCAGCTCTTTTGCGATGTTGCGGACTTTTTGCACCAGACCATCAGCAGCAAAGTAGGTATTTAATGCTTCCTCTTCTGTAAATCCCGTGACACCTGTGCTTTGCGTGCGTTTTTTAATACTCTCAAGCATCCGCAACGCACCATCACCTAAGTTTTGCGCTTTACGGTTGCGAGCATCAAGCAATTGCTGCTTATGGTTTTCAAAGGTCTCGTAAATCTCTTCACGCTTGCTGATGATGTCGGCTAAAAACTGATCGCCGCTGTTGGTCTCTGGATCAGCGAACTGACTCTCCAACTCTTCCAACTGTACTAGCAATTTTGCCATTTGCTCATCTGATTTCTCAGGGGTATTGGCAATGGATAAGGCGTTGGCAATAGATTGCCCAAACAGCTTAAACTGCGCACCAAATTGCGCCACGGCCTCCGCTGATCCTAGATTTTTGCGTTTATGATTGAGCTTGGCTTTGCTCTGGTTTAGGCTCGCATAAATGGTCGATATGTCATCGATAATTTGAGTACGTACCGTGGCATCGGCCACATCCAACGTGCCTAATAGCTCAGTTAGCAGATCTAACCCTTGCACTGTCTCATCGATTTTTTCTAGTACAGGTTTTAGCTCAGCATTGGTTTCTGCGGTGTTTAAGCGCTCACTGACATCGACCAATATGCCTTCGTAACTTGAAAGCGCCTCTTCACCACTTAAAAACAGCACGGTTTTTTCAGCCAGTTCACTTTCGGCTTCTTCTAACTGCGTCTGCAATGCTTGTAACTTATCAGCATCCAGATAACGCAAATCTTCCAAGCTTACCAAACGGCCTTTTTGGCGTCTTAACGCTGACAACTGATCGACATAATCACTGGCAGACTCAAAGCTAGTGACGCGTATCTGCCGCAAAATCTCACTTTGCTGCGTATCCGCATCGGCTAGCGCAGTTTGGGTTTGCTTTTGGATACTTTGTACTTTGGCGAACTCATCAATCACCAGCTCAGCCGTGGCTGTCACTTCTTTAATACTACTGGCGACTTCGCTCAGTTCAGGCTCAGACAACCAATAATAGCTATCAAAGAGTCGGCTGGTATTATTGGTAAGCTCTTCATAGAGCTTTTGAGAGACGCTTTGATTATCAATCAGGCGAGTAATGCTATACAGATCTGAAATACCGCGCACCAATTCTTTATTACCGATTTTGCCATAAAAACTCGTGCTCTCTGGCAGCTCACTCACATACTCGTGTGAGGCATAAGGCGTGTGCCATATCTGCATTGGATGAATACGAGATGGCTCACTTTGGTCACTAAACAGCACCAAACGGCCATTCTCAGCCAAGGCCATACCGTTGCAATAGATAGGGTTTGCCAATTGCTTTTTAATCAAGTTATAAGGAAACAGCCCCGTGACGCCCAAGTCTCTGTCGTAAAATAAGAATAAAACATCTTCACCATTCGGCGATACAATTTTACGCTTAAACCGTAAGTCAGTAGCGCCAACGTTATTGGCCTCGAATAGCTTATACTCACCCGTCTGTAGATAGTAACCACCCGGAAACATGATGCCGTGGTCTTCTGGTAGCTGAACACACGACTGTCCAATCGCATCCAAACGCAGCACCGCTTCGGTCAAGGTGTTATAAACGAAATAACGGTAGTCCTCTTCACGATAAGGCAATATTTTAAGCAGTATTAGACTGCCGACTTTGGCATACGCAATCTCGGCATCGGTAAGCGACTGGGTACGGTCATTGACTGGTTCGCTATAAATACCTTGACCGGACTGCGTATTGTCCTCAATCTTAATGGTCAAATCGCCACCGACCGTTTCCACGAATATCGTGTCTAAGATATTCATATGCGGATATTTGCCATTCACCATTTGATCGCGGGTGGTATCAATCCAGTCAAAATCATAAGCAGGCGGCAGTTCAATATCACGCTCGCCTCGGTTGTCCACATAAGCGACTTGCGCCGACTCTGGTGTGCCTTGGCTAAAATCTAACGCAAAGCGGAACACTCGAATATCGGTGATACGCTCGCCAATCTGAAACGCCAACAGCAATTTGCTGTCTTTCATCGTTATTTGAATCAGGCGTGTTTGCTTATAATATCGATACAGCTCATTAAAGTCTTGGACAAAGGCATCTTGAGCCAAAAAAGTCCCTTTTAGGTCTACTTCTTCGAGCTGATACTCTTCTTCATTACCAACTGGCTCGTTCAGACGATATAACGACAATACGTCTTTAATATTACTCGCACGTTTGAGCCCCATAAAAACGTTGTAGCCAAACAGCAGATAATCGCCGACCTGCACCATATCTTGTGCCACGCAGTTGTACTCGGTGCGAATACGAGTGCGAGCAATGACTTGCATCTGGGTACTGCCAAACTCTTCGAGACGCGCATTATTTAGTGTTGCCGTCTGCTGCTCTAAGCGGCTGCCTTGTTCGGTCAGACGTTTTTTGATGAGCTCATAAGCATTGCCCGAGGCAACTGCCTGATCGGTTTGGTTGGCTTGATTAGCGCTATTATTATCGTTGCTATTTGAGTTTTTTGAAGCTTGCGTATCCGCCATCGTTGCTCGTCCGTTTCTGTTTTTACATAATAAGAGAATTTTGGGCAATAGAGAAAATAAGGAAATATTAAGGCATTTGATAAAGAAGCACTTGGCTAATCTAAAAAAACGAGTCGTCACTGCTATTTTTTTAGATTAACCAACTCATCATGATTCGTCGTTCCGAATCACCCTGAGTTAGCAAAAAAATCTGCCGCCTACACGACAGATTTTTTATTTTAGAAAATATTACTCATTCATACTGTTAGATAAAAACTTGCTTACTAATACTTGCCCAATAACACTAGAGATTTAGACCCTATTAATAAGTCGTTTTATCATCATTTTTCTGGTTTGATTTTATGGCTTGACTGGCCATCACACCATTGATGATACCGCTCAAAGTGTCTGACTTACCCGCTAGGCCATCAATGGCTTTACCGATAGACAGTGACTTGGCAAAGTTATCAAAGAAATGCGCTTCACCGCCAACAATATCGATTTTGGCTTTCTGTAACGCAACTGCCAATACTTCAGCATTTTCTTTCGCAATCTCTTTACCAGCATCAATTGAGGCAAGCGCTTCTTGCAAGGCTGTCTCAAGACTCATGCGGAACTCTTCGTGCTCACGTGCCTCTTTGCTCATGCTACCCATGGCATTGAATTTCTCGACCAGACCATCTGCTTCGGCTTGGAAATGTGCGCGAGTAACTTCGGCTTTTGCCAATCCAACTTCGCGTTCTGCTTTGGCGTTTGACTCACCACGAGCCGCGATGACTTGAGCATCTGCCATGCCTTTTTCACGCTCAGCTCTGGCAGTAGATTCACCGCGAGCGGCGATGATTTCTGCATCGACCATACCGATATCACGTTCAGCTTTTGCCTTGGATTCACCGCGAGCCGCGATAACCTCAGCATCTGCCATGCCTTTTTCACGCTCTGATTGCGCTTCAGCTTGTCCAGTCGCTCTAATAATATTGGCTTTCGCAATGCCTTCTTTTTCCAAAGAAGCCGCTTTGACTTCTTGGATAGCTGCTTCAGCGAAGCCATGTGCCGACTCTTCTGCCTTGATACCTTCGGCCATTTTAATTTTGGCTTCTGAATCTTTGGCGGATGCTTCAAGATTAGCAGCAGCCAATGTGGTGATTTCGACGGCTTTGTGCTTGGCAGATAGCTCTTCTGCTTCGGCTTTTTTCACCTGACGTACTTTGATTTCTTCCGCATCGGCTTCTGCTGCTAGGACACGTGTCTGCTTAGAACGCTCAGCCTCGCTAATTTCGCGAACTTCTTTGATACGCTCTTCTTCTTGCGCAACGGTTTTGTCCACTGCGATACGTTCACGAATGACGTTGGCGATTTCTTTTTTCTCAAGCTCAATCGCGCGTTCAGCTTCGATACGTTGCAAGTCAACTTCACGCTCACGAGAGACAATTTCTAAATCACGAGCACGCGTGACTTTTTCTTCTTCGATGACGACTGCACGCAGACGATTTTGACCTGCTACTTCGATTTCACGCTGCTGATTCTCACGTTGAATCGCCAAATCCTGCTCAACCGAGATAACAGCCGTTTCAGACTTTTTACGCTCTTCTTCTTCAATCTTGCGGGTTTCAGCCGTTTCGCGTGCAATCACTGACGAGATTTCACGTTGCTGTTTGGCTTCGGCATCGGCTTGCTGACGCTCTAGCTCTAGCATTGCCTCTCTGGTTTCGACATTCTTTTTCTTAACCGCCAACTCTTCATCACGCTCAAGCTCGTTGGTGATGACGTTCTGAAAGGCCGTTAATTGCGTAATCTTTTTGATACCTTCAGCATCTAAGATATTACTTGAATCTAGTGACGCTTTTGGCGTTTGCTCTAAATAATCAATCGCCACATCTTCTAAGACATAGCCATTCAGATCGTTACCAATTTCTTGAACGATGCTGTCACGAAACTCGCTGCGGTTTTCAAACAGTTTGACGAAATCAATCTGCTTACCAACTGTTTTCAACGCTTCAGAGAACTTAGCATTAAACAGCTCGTTGACAGCGACTTTGTCTGACGCGCGCTCTACACCAACCGATTTAGCGACTTTTAGCACATCCTCTTCGGTCTCATTGACGCGTAAATAAAATGCCACGGTGATATCAGCACGCATGTTGTCTGCGCAAATCAAACCTTCTTTACCGCGTCTGTCCACTTCTAACGTGATGAGCGATATGCGCATCAATTCTTTTTTGTTGATGACTGGCCAAACAAAACCACCATCAAAACGTACGGCAATTTTACTCACACCGTTAATAATGAGTGCTTTGCCCTGCTCGACCTTAAAATAAAAGGCCTTGAGCATCAATAGTGCGACCATCATAAAAACAAACGCCAGCACTACAACCACGCCGACGATAATGAGTGTGTCCATATTCATTCCTTTAATTAAAACATTCCATAATCCATTCAATATAAATCAGATACGCTATCAGGCCTGCTAACTCTACTATCTATGGCACTGTTTATAGCAAGTGTGCTTTATAGCCCTGTCATTCGCCTTCGATATATCTGAATTACCTTGAACCGACTATAACCAAATTTAAAACGATTCGTGCTATTTCTAAAAACTTGCTATTTCTGACAATCAATCACTTCTAAAAACAATTAGTTGTATTCATACTTTTACAATATTTTTTTATCTTCGACGACAGCAACTCGATAGGTATTGGCTTCGTCTAAATACTCTATCAACATCACTCTATCGCCTTGTTTTAGCAAACCATCATTGGTGTCTGAACGAATCTTTAATATCAATCCTGCACCGCCATCATTTAGCTCTGCTTCGCCATGTTTATCTGTGACACTAAGCGTACGCACAACAGCGATCTTACCCACATTATTAGACGAATTACGTTTGGGAATTTTGGCGATATTTTTGCGAATCGGCGAAATAATAATACCTGTCAACCACATAGAGACGACCAATACGAAAATGAGCGCCCCTGTACCGAATAAATAATATAGAACGCCAGAATCGAAATATTGGTGTAAAAGGCTGGTATATAAATAGCTAAGCAACCAACCGATCAAGCTAATTAAGCTTAGTATGATGATTAAAGGGACACCGTAAAGACCAAATTTGAGCATGAGACCTGTAAAAAAACCAGTCGATGATAAGGTAGAGACATCAGCATCACCGCCTGACTCACCAAGGTCTACGCTATCCATATCTGCCATGCCGAGTAAAGACACAACCCAATATAAAGTGACGAACATCACAAGCCCCGTAAAAATAATCGTGGGATATAAACTGATTTTAGTGATAAAGACTAAAAAAGCTTCTTGCATTGCGCGTGTTCTCCTTTTGCTAACCTAACCTATTAGCTCAATGACTTGGTTATACAAATTGGTATTATGTGGATGATGCTCAATCGAATTAATGCTGCCAAGTTTACATTTTTTAAATCAACTTATGTTGCTTTATCAAGGATTATATATACATTCCACTACATAATACATAGGTTTTGCCTTTAGCGTCCCCATATCGGCGAGCGCACAACTCCGCCCACCTTACTGCCAATCGCATAACTTGTATTACCAGATAATGAGTGAATGACCAAGCTGCCGCCATTTTGACCGCCCACTTGTGAAAGCTTTGTCGGATAGACAGCATACTGTGCAGATGGTGACAGACGCGCTGGTTCATCAAGTCCAGTCTCTGCTAGATTGATAACTTGCCCTGTAGCCAGCGTCATAACGGCGGCCTTTCGACCATTGAGATAGGCCATACGCTGACCGTCCAAGCTTAGTTGCGGACTGGCGACATAGCCACTTGTTAGCACAGGCGCGGCACTAGCAGTCTCGAAGTTATAGCGATAGATACGTGGGCGTCCAGCGCGGACTTTATCACTGGTATAGACAAAGCTTTGCCCATCACTGGCGTAGCTTGGCTGTACCTCAGTGCTTGATAATGTAGTCAACTGTTTGGTATTACCGTCGCTCAGACGCATCTCATAGATATCAGCATTGCCGCCGACAGTTGAGCTATAGAGGAGTTTTTGCCCATCAGGTGAGAACGACGCTGACATATTGCTGCCTTCAGCATTTACCGCAAGGTTGCGGATGTTGCTTTTGCGATCATAGATATAAATCTTAGGATGCTGGCGCGGCGCTTGTTTACTATATGCCAGCAGTTGCCCATCAGCTGACCACGCTGGCGCATAAATATAACCATTAAGCTGATCGATTAACTGACGATCACTACCATCAGGACGAATGCTATAAAGCGTCGATATCTTTGCAGCTCCGATTCCTTGCTCCTCGACATAAGCAATGCGCCCTTGCCGATCTATCGCTGACATTTGCACCGTTAGTGGATTGCTCGCACTCATATTATTAGCAGGTGCTTGCATCGTTTTAGACATCGTACTAGGCAAGGTCTGACAACCCGTCAACAGAATAAAAGTCGTTAGTGCGGTGATATTACTTATCGTTCTTATATTGACAGATGATTTTGATACAAGCATTTTTGACATAAAATAACGTCCAATAAAGTGTTGATTATTGCGTACTGAGAATCTTGACAATCAAGGCTAAAAGATTGAGTGCATTAAAATATCCTAGCCTAAAGACTTTACTTAATAGCAAATGACAGTGTAGCGTAAACCATGCCAAATTTTGGACAAAAAAATACCCCACTAGATAGTGAGGCATTTTTAAAAGTACATCTGGCTTTTATAGAACATTGCTTTTATTCAACCTTGCTCTTAGCAAAGACTATTCAAAAACCATTTGTAATGACTAAATTATTTAGAAACGGCTTTGAAATGGGCAACTTGATTGCTATTGGTAATGGTCAAGATAGGCGTGTTATTGGCATTTTTACTGATGCTATATTTACCTTGTACGGTCGCTAAAGTCGCCGTATCAAAACTTGCTTGTGGCTCAGGGCATGCCATCATAGTAGATAAAACGTTGCCTAATACGACATTGCCATTCACAACCTTGTAGTCAGCGCCCATGTTATTACAGGTGTTCATAAAGGTCACACGGTCACTGCCGCTATCTTTGAAGAACTTTAGCGTCAATGGCTTCGCTGGATCAAAGAACAATTGACTAACTTTGTCGCCATTGCTGCGTTTTGCGTCAACTAGCTGCCAATCATATGCTTGTAGCGTATTAGAAGTAATTGGTTGAGTCACTGGCGCTGTTACGCTAGGGGTGGTTTGGCAACCAGCAGCCAATGTACCTACCGCAAGCGTTGCTGCCATCATCATTTTAGTCATGTTTTTTATATAAACTCCTCTAGTGGTTTTTTTAGAATAAAAAATAGCTCTTATCCTAAACATTCGTTTTTATTATGATTAATTTACTGTTTTATTCATTATTCTCAATAATGCGGTCATTATGCACAACTGGAGCTTAACTGTCATTATAGATTGAGTGTATGATTACCCTGTTATTTGTTGCGCTCTATAGTCTTTTTGCTAACCTCTATTGTTAGACGGTACATTAACTGCTAACACTTTTTCTATAACTTCTCGAATATACTCTGAAAACCGACAATTTCTCGTTAAAATTATCGTTTTACTTATTTATGTTAGGCATTACTCTAGATTGGCGCTGTTCTGTTGTTGCAAAGCAGCATAGCCTACCAAACGTTTGCGTTCAGCCTCACTAAATAGCTGCTGTTCGATTTGATTGATTTGGGTTTGTGCTTGCGTTTTATCTGCACTTTGACTTAATAAGCGCTGTTTTTGAGCTTGATATTGGTCGAAACGTTGAGCAAAGTTAGCATCTTCTGCATCGACTTGCGCGAGGCGTGCGGCGGCTGGAGCACCTACCAGATCACGACGCATGTTATACAATTCCTGAGCCGTTGCCCCTTTTGCTTGCATCTGTTTTGTGCGATTCATCAGCTCGTTCAGATTGGCTTGCTGGGTGATACCAGCTTTGAGCGCATTATCTGGCATACGGCTAATGTAGTTCTGCCGTGTTGCCTCTTTTTCCACATCCGTTAGCTGCTGGTTTTGGTTAATTCTGACCATCTCCATACTATAATCATCATACTCCTCTTCTGCACCAAAGAAGGCGGTAATGGTTTCTTTAGTAAAATACTGCTGACGCAACTTGGCTACATCTTGCTTTTGCTGAGCGACGACATTCAGATCCAGCTCACCGCTTTTTGCCGCTTGTAATTGCAGATTGCCATAACGTTCTTCTATTTCAGAAATGGCTTTAAGATAGGTAATATATTGGTCAAATATAGTGACCGCTTGACTAGCGGCTGGCTCTGGCGTGTGGTGACGAATATAGCTTTCGACACGGGCATAAATAACCGCTTCATCTTCTTCACCCAGCGCCGACAAAAAATAATCGAATAAACGCCGTAGACCTTCAGTGACGACCAACTGCTTATTTTCGTCGATGATGATTTCGCCGTCAATTTGCGTGCCTTGTAATGAGCGCGGCAAACGCTCCAATCCAGTGACAAATAGAGACTGGTTTTGGTTTGCAGTAGTTGTTTGCACTACTTGGCCATTATCCAGCGCAGTTGATAGAGTAGCATCAGCCTCACTAGTGAGGGCACTGGATACTGGTTGCGCTGTAGCCATACGTGTATTATCAGGTTTGAACCACATAATCACCGCCGCCGTTATGGCTATGCTAACCACGGCGATTATAACTATTGGTAGATAGGCTGGGCGGCGATTATTCGACATAGATGAGGGTTCTTTTTATAAGTCAGCTTAAAGGCTTATGTTTTTAAAAGCGTATGTTATTAAAAGCTTACATTATTAAAGGTTAGCGTTTTTAAGACGATTGACCTGAGTACGATAGATGGATTTTGGCTCAGAATCGCCCCATGCCGTCAGACCCAATACTTGATCGGCTGAATCCAAATGATTCATTCTATAATTATCCCGAATCACATAACCAAGACGACTTGAGCAAGCAGATACCAACCCATCATTAGACTCGCCTGCAAACGGTACGCCCGTTGCTGCTAATAGATAATCACTAGGATCCAGTGCGCTCGTTATTTGCCCAACCCCGCTGAACGAATAGTATTTGATACCATTGACAGCAGTACTGGTCGGCTGACCACAATAGTTTTTTGGCATTGCCGCGGGAAATTTGGCATTGAACTTAGCAGCACCATCAGTTGATAAAGCCACGAGCGCTTGCCAGCCATCTTGCTCTTGTATCTCTTTAAAACTGATACCTGAGCCAACGTCTGTAAAGCCACCAATCAAATTGAACACGCCTGAGACTAGCTGTGTTGTGACATTGGATGGATTACCTGTGGTGTTGTTTGGCTCAAGGGTGTTTTTGACAAAATCTGCCGTTTTTGACCCTTGTTCTGGGCTTGAGACTGCCGTGACTGATGCGACATATTTTGGCGCGACGCCAGCGACATAGCGGATATCTATACCGCCTTGACTGTGTCCAAATAAATTGACTTTAGGCTTACCTGAAATGGCAGTGATGGTTTTGACTTGTTGCAGCAGTTGCTCTCCGCGAATCTCACTGTTATTGACGGCTGACGTTTTGGTGGTATATACCTCTGAGCCGCCTTTCATCAACTCTTGAGGAATGCCATTGAAGTAGTCGATAATCCCAAATAAGTTAGTGAAGCCGCCAAGACCATGTGCCATAACAATTGGGTATTTTGTATCAGTATGATTTGACGTCCAGTATTTGTTGCTGACCAGCTTGCATCCGGTTGAATTGGCACAATTATAGTATTGACCAGCAGCTTGAGCCGAGGTGGTTTGTAGAGCCATTAAGAGTACACCGGCACCGATAGCACCAAGTGAGGGGAGAAATGCGCTGGGCGTGAAAGCCGAAGCTAGAGAAGATTTTAGCGTCATAATAACGTCCTTGTTATCATTAATTTTGATTATCTTTACCTCATAATATCGGCAAAGATTGCTGCTAATTCCTTTAGCATGCAAAATTACATTACTTATATCTTCTGTAACATTCAACTAAATTGTCAAAATATGAATATATTATCGTGACTAGAGGGTCACAACTGCTCCTACTTCGCTGTAAAGCAATTATTATCAATAATAATGATAGGTTCACTATCACTTAACGTAAAACAGTAGCGTCTTCATTTATGTTATAATTCAAGCCATTAATTCCATAACTATAAGTAATATAATGATGACTAAAAAATCCCTTATCCAGTCCCCAGAAGCCATAGAAAAAATGCGCGTGGCCGGTAAACTTGCCAGTGATGTCCTTGTCATGCTCGATGAGCACGTTCGAGTTGGCATCAGTACCGAGGCACTTAACCAAATCGCCCATGACTATATCGTTAATGTGCAACAGGCTATTCCTGCACCGCTTAACTATAATGGCTTCCCAAAATCAATTTGCACCTCGATTAATCATGTGGTTTGTCATGGTATTCCAGCCGAAAACAAGCTACTCAAAGATGGTGATATCATCAATATCGATGTGACCGTGATAAAAGATGGCTACTATGGCGATACCTCAAAAATGTGGATCGTTGGTAACGGCTCTATCATGGCACAACGTATCTGCAAAGTGGCACAAGACGCCCTATATGCTGGTATGAGTGTCGTCAAAAACGGTGCGCGTCTAGGTGATGTCGGTGCTGCTATCCAAGCAGTGGTCGAGCCTGAGCGTTTTAGTATCGTTCGCGAGTTCTGTGGTCACGGCATTAGTAATGAGTTTCACCATGAGCCGCAAGTCATGCATTATGGCAAAAAAGGTACAGGCTTTGAGCTAAAAACAGGCATGACCTTTACCATCGAGCCGATGATTAACCAAGGTACATGGCAAACCAAGATTTTGCCTGATGAATGGACGGCAATTACTAAAGACCGTAAGCTGTCAGCACAGTGGGAGCATACGATGGTCGTGACCGATAATGGCTGTGAGGTGTTTACCACTCGCCCTGAAGAAGATTTGAGTTTTTTGACCCAGTAATATCAAAAAAGATCGCCTAGGCGGTCTTTTTTTTGGCCAATAATTAGGTCGTATTGAGTATTGTGCTCACCCGCTTTTTATCTTTATACTCTGATGACTTAATAACTTATATTGGTAACTTATATTTGTGGCTTGTGTCAGCTACCAGCACACTGGTGATTCTACGCTTTTCAGCTGAAACGTTTTATTTTAAAACTCTTAACGGGATAACACTCATGTTTACTTGTGATGTCGCTTCTATCGATCTGACACCTTTACCTCTATTATCAAAGGATATAGCGACAAACGCATCACTGCTAGCGGACACCCCTGTCACTGAAAAGTCGCTACTGGGTATTCCTCACTGGTTGACTCAAATTAATCAAGATATTAACCGTGCACTTGAACGCGGTGTCAATATTCGTCAATTGGTCGCGGCACGCTCTGGTGCGATTGACGAATTGCTGATTGCCTTGTTCAACTGGTTTGAGCTGGATAAGACAGATTTGGCTTTATTTGCCACAGGCGGTTATGGTCGCGGCGAGCTGTCGCTTTATTCAGACATCGACATTTTATTGCTCTCTCCTGATGAGATTGGCGCTGATGCCAGTGGGAAAATAGATCGGTTGGTGGCGCTATTGTGGGATATCGGATTAGAGCCTGCTCTCTCGGTACGTAGTGTTAATGACGCTTTAGAGGCGTCGCTCGATCACACCATTGCCAGTGCACAGCTAGAAGCTCGGCTATTAATTGGTAATGAGGCTTTACAGGATGTGCCCGTTCAAATTGTCAATAAACAGTGGTCGCCGCGTGAGTTTTTTGAAGTAAAAATCGCAGAAGCTAAAGCACGATACTTACAGCACAATGCCACCGAGTACAACCTTGAACCCAATATAAAAACCGCCCCTGGTGGTCTACGCGACATTCATATCATCGGTTGGGTAACCAAACGCTATTTTCGAGTGGGTAAGCTGTATGACTTAGTTCAACAAAACTTTTTGACTGAAAAAGAGTTCGATGAGCTGAACTTTGCAGAAGGTTATTTATGGCAAATACGTCATTATCTGCATGTATTGACTGGTCGCAACGAAAACAAGCTGCTGTTTGATTATCAGCGTGAAATTGCCCAGTTGATGGGTTATGAGACGCAGCCAGACGATCAGCCAAATGCCGCGGTCGAGCGTTTTATGCGTGACTATTATCGCTGTGCCATGCAGATATCAACGCTGTCTGAGATGCTGACCAATCACTACTACGAGACGATTATAGAGCCTCAGTTACCTGATGATGAGCGTCCGAAAAAGCAGCCAATCAATGCGCGCTTTAACCAAGTTGGTGACCAAATCGCCATGGCGCATCATCGGGTTTTTGCTCAGCATCCCGATGCTATCCTAGAGATGTTTTTACTGATGGGTCAGTACGGTATCAAAAACGTGCGCACTCATACGTTGCGTGCGCTAAAAATCGCCGCGCGTGGCATCGATCAAGTCTACCGTGATAACCCCGCTCACCAAGCGCTCTTCTTAGCCAATTTAAAAGAGCAGAATTATCTGTTTCATCGCCTGCGTGCCATGAATCGCTATGGCGTCTTAGGCAGCTACATTCCTGCGTTCGCCCAAGTGACTGGTCTGATGCAATATGATTTATTTCACCGTTATACGGTTGATGCGCATACCTTATTTTTGATTCGGATTTTGCATCGCTTCACCGACCCACGGTTTTATGAAGATTTCCCACTGGTCAGCTCTATCTTTCAGCGTATCGAGCGCAAGGAAATCTTGGTACTGGCCGCCATGTTCCATGATATTGCCAAAGGTCGCGGTGGCAACCATAGCGAGCTTGGTCAAACCGAGTCGACTGAATTTTGTTTGGCGCATGGTATGAGTCTGGCAGATGCCAACTTGGTCGGTTGGCTGACTCGCTATCATTTATTAATGTCGATGACTGCTCAGAAAAAAGACATCTCAGATCCAGAAGTGGTCACTATTTTTGCCAATTTAGTCGGTAATGTCACCCACCTCAATCATTTATATGTGCTCACTGTTGCGGATATGAATGCGACCAATCCACAGTTGTGGAACAGCTGGCGTGCCACATTAATGAAACAGTTATACTCACAAACTCGGCGCATTTTGCGCGCTGATATCGATGCACCTACTAACCGCCAAGATATGATCAGTGCGACACGAACCCAAGCCTTAGCGATGCTCGATAATGTCAACAATCAACACATGAATCGTGATGAAGTCTTGAGGCTATGGGATGATTTGGGTGATGAATATTTCTTGAGAGAAATTCCTGAAGACATCTTATGGCATACCGAGGCCATTTTGAACCATCCGCCGATTGGTCTTGCTTCTAATGCGGATAGCCCGCCATTGGTGGTACTGCGTGAGCATCGTGAGTTGGCCCTTGATGCGGTACAGGTCTTTGTTTATACCCAAGATCAGACGAACCTGTTTGCAGTCACCATGGCTGTATTCGATCAAATGAACTTGGATGTTTTAGACGCCCGTATCATTACTGCTACCCGCGATTTTGCTTTGGACTCCTATGTACTGCTCGATCCAAGTGGCACATTATTGGTCGATGAGGGCAGTCAACAAGAGCTCAAACAGCGCTTAATCAATGCCTTTAAAGACCCGACAGTATTGAAGCTTACCAATAAACGTATACCGCGTCAGCTTAGACACTTTGAAGTGACCACGGTGATTAATTTTGAGTTTAATGAGGCTTCTGATCAGCATATTATGAGCTTAGAAACCCTTGATCAGCCGGGACTATTGGCAAGAGTAGGACAGGTATTTTTGCAGGAGAAAATTGAGGTGCATGCGGCGCGTATCACCACTTTGGGCGAACGTGCAGAAGATATGTTTTATATCAGCGATCAAAATGATGAACCGCTATCTGCTGCTAGACTTGACGCACTACGATCCGCCTTGATGTCCAGTCTCAGTATGCAAAGAGAGCAGCCTGCTGCTTACAGCAAATGTTATTGAACAAATGGGCTTACAAGATAAGTCTAAGATAAATACTCGGCGTGTATCATCCATTCATTGATGGCATGCTTTGTATTGTTTAACCCATTAATACCAAAAGCACCTTTTATAAGGTGCTTTTATATATCATTTCGCTAGCGTGCTCATTGAGCTCATCATCCGCAAGATCTGGTGGCAGAATCTCTGCTTCTATCTGTTTTTGCGTGAGTATTAAGCGGCCAGCGTTGACCTCTTTTTGCAGCAAACAATGTAAACTTGCTAAATGAAAATCTCTGCCAAAACACTCATAGATTTGTCTTAGAGAAATAGGCGATTTAGCGTGCACATCGGGATAAAGGCTGTCCTCTGCTAAGATAATCATCTCATTCAGTGCCTCTTCACGCATCAACTCATCTTTATCGATTTTACGTTGCAAGCTGTCTGCCATTCGACTTTTGGACGCGAGCATGGCCACAAAAATCACTGTCTGTAAGAAAAATAAGGCAATATATTGCCATAAAGGCAGTAAAATACCGAGCTGATTGCTAAGCAACATCAGCACCATCGCAACGATCACGTAACTAACCAGTTGCCACAGTAACCACATCATCAAGCTGTTTTCACCATACCAAAACATTTTTCGTTCTTTATGGCTAATTAATTGCTGGCGAGCTTGCCACCAGCTTTGCTCCCGCTGTTTTAATAATTCGTACAATTTGGTTCGCTGTTGCGCATCATCAAAATTTTCATCTTGAATATCTGTCGCGTTAAGATCATTAGTTTTTGAGATACTAGGCATATCAAATTATCCTCACCATAATCTATCATTAGGGCTGACAGCAGTTTTTTGTATTGTTATAAGTTATCAATTGATAAGCTTTTTTTAAGATTTTCAAATCTGTGACGGCTTCATTAGTTATTATAATTTATGGTTAAATAGCTAAGCAGCTTGAGCATGAGAAGTAAAAGACAAAAAATAAGAGAAGTGCTACACTGCTTAAATGTAATTTTTCTTTATAACTTTATTATTAATTGTCTATTATAGTTACCCTACTTATGAATCACAACTTAACGTACCTGCATCCTTATCCTTTTGCAAAGATGGCGACATTGCTTGCTAACAGTGTGCCAGCCCATGACTGCAGTGAAATCAAGCTCGGTATTGGTGAACCAAAACATGAGCCGCCAGCGTTCGTGCTGGACGTACTACGTGAAAATTTGGACAAAATAAGTCTTTATCCAACGACTAATGGCATGTTTGAGCTGCGCCAAACCATCGCGCATTGGCTAGAAAAACGCTTCTTTTTGAACCATGTCGATGCCAACACGCAAGTATTGCCAGTAATGGGCACACGCGAGGCTATTTTTAGTCTGGTACAAGCAGTCGTTGATCATAAAGTAAGCGATACAGAAAGTAGTCCTCTATCTGTCTCTGACCCGTTATCTGCCGTTTCTCCCATGGCTGCTCCTACGACTGTTCCTACAATAGTCATGCCCAACCCTTTTTACCAAATATATGAGGGTGCAGCGATACTGGCGCAAGCCAAGCCTTATTTTGTGCCTTGCACACTAGACGATGACTTTAAAGGTGACTATCGCGCCGTACCAAAAGATGTTTGGGCGCGCACGCAGTTGCTGTTTGTTTGTAGTCCGAACAATCCGACGGGCTCGGTCATGACGATGGAGGATTGGGAATATCTCATTCGTCTGTCAGATCAGTACGATTTTATTATTGCCAGTGACGAGTGCTATAGCGAGCTGTATTTTGATACGGCGCCGATTGGACTATTGCAAGCCTGCGCTGCCCTCGGTCGTCATGATTTCAAAAATTGTATTGTCTTTCACTCTTTATCTAAGCGTTCAAACCTGCCTGGTTTGCGCTCAGGGTTTGTGGCAGGTGATGCCAATATTTTGCAAGCTTACCTGCAATATCGTACTTATCAAGGCTGTGCGATGCCGATACCACATCAGCTTGCCTCGATCGCTGCATGGCAAGATGAAAAGCATGTGGCACACAATCGCGCTCTGTATCAAGAAAAGTTTGCCTTGTGGATGTCTGAGCTTGGTGAGTTACTAGAGTTACGAATGCCTGAGGCTGGATTTTACTTTTGGATAAAGGTCCCTGAGCCATTCGATGGGGATGATGAGCGGTTTGTCAAAGCACTGTACGAGCAGGCCAATATCCACGCACTAGCAGGGCGCTATCTGTCACGTGATATTGATGGCAAAAACCCTGGGCAAGGCTATGTGCGCATTGCGCTCGTTGCGAGTGTTGATGAAAGCCGTGAAGCAATAAACCGTATTCGAAAATTACTAGGCGCATAAGCAGTCGCTTTATACACAAAAGCTTTCAAAAAAACAGCAACCTCTAATAGCCACAATATTACTGTGGCTATTAGAGGTTTTTTGCTTTAATAATGCTATAGTAAAGTGTCTTTTATCATCGATTATCTTTTAACAAATATGCCATCAAGGATGATGCCATGCCCCATCTTGATTTTACCCAGCCGCCCTTTGACGTATTGAGTCTGGCTGAACGCCAAAGCATCAGAAAAAACACCCAAATCCGCTACCTTGCCAAAAATGAGAATCTAACTGCCGAAGAGTTGCAATATCTGTATGTGGTCATTAAAGGGCAGATTGAGCAATTGCTTGATGGTGAGTTTGTTGCCTCTTACTTGGGTAGTAATCACTCCGACCATCTCAATAATAACGACTGGTTCGACAGCCGTCGTCTGCCTGAATCATTGACTGAAAATAGCCTTAATACTAAAGCCCTGCAGACCTATCAGTTTCGAGCCGCTGAGGATACCTTGCTGCTCCAAGTCGCTGGTAGCGCAGTCGATAAAATCAGCGCCCAAAATCATCTAGTGCGCCAAATGCTGTCAGACAAATTGCCCGAACGGCTAAAGGCATTACAGCAGCGCCGCAATAATAAATCCATAGTCTCTGCTAGCTACAATGATCAACAAGAAGTGCAGCAAATCATGTTGCAGCCCGTCATTGACGTCAATCTATTGCCAGTCCATATCGTCAACGCCAATAACAGCTTGTACGAAGCCGCGTCTATCATGACGAAAGCGGGGCTAAAACATGTACTGGTGCAACCCTTAAACCACCTAAAAAACGAGGGCGAGGTGCAATATGGTACTGGTCATCTATTGGGTATTTTGACCGATACCGATATTTGCCGCGCCGTGAGTGACCAACAAGATCCAGCCACTACCCCCTGCCAGCGCTATGCTAATTTCAACTTGCGTACCATCAAAGCCGGTGATGAGATTGGCGATGCATTATTGACCATGACCCGCTATCGTATCCATCGGCTACCAGTGATTGATCAAAATGGAGATGTCGTCGGTATATTGGGACAAAGCGATATGCTTGCGCATATTGGTCATCATTCACAGCTCATTAGTATCCAAATCGAGCAAGCAAAAGACTTATCGAGCTTAGATACTGCCGTCGAGCTTATCGGTCGTTACATTCGCGCCCAACATCAAAACGGTGTCAAAATCGGTAATATCAGCCGCATGGTACAGACCTTGAATGCACAGGTATTTACTAAGCTCTGGCAACTTATCGTGCCTGATGAGGTCATGACAAATACCTGCCTGATCGTGATGGGCTCCGAGGGGCGCGGTGAGCAAATCATGCGTACTGACCAAGACAATGCGCTCATCTTACGTGACGGCTATACTCACCCTGATCTGCCAGAATTTGCGGATACTTTTAATCAGCATTTAGCAGACCTCGGTTATCCACTGTGCGATGGTAATATCATGATGACCAACCCTATGTGGCGACAGCCGCTAAAACAGTTTAATGCCCAGATTGGTTTATGGTTTAGAAATACGGATCCCATGCATGGTATTTATTTGTCCGCCATACTCGATGGCGAATATGTCTGCGGAGATGAGTCATTATTGACTCAGGTGCGTCAACATTTAAAGGTTGCCCACAGGCAGTCAGACCCTATGTTTGTACGCCAGTTCGCGCGCGCCGCGCTACAGTTCGGTGATGTCAATCAGTGGTGGCAAAAGTTCGTGCCTTTGCTTGGTGGTAAATCCGGGTCAGAAGACATTGACCTAAAGAAAGCCGGTATCTTTCCACTGGTTCATGGCATTCGTACCTTGGCATTAGAAAACGATATCTTAGAGCTGCCCAGTAGTAAAAATCGTCTGAAAGCTTTGGTACAAGCGCGCGCCTTGACCCAAGAGCGAGCGGATACTTTACTAGAAGCCTTGGAGTTTTTTATGGCACAGCGCCTATCAGTCGCCCTATCAACCGATGATAAACATGCACGGCAAGTCAACCCAATGACCTTGACCGCGCTTGAGCGCGACTTATTAAAAGAATGTTTGGCCGTTGTTAAAAGCTTTAAAAACCAGCTACGTCAGCATTATCAACTAGAGCTCGCATAAGTACAACAATCGCATAAATGGATGAGCGACAACTATGAGTTGGCTAACACAGTTATCCTGCGCTTGGCAAAAAACGCAGCTACAGCGCCCAGAATTGGCATCGATGTTTACCAAACCTGTGGCTAAGCAATGGATAGCGATTGACTGCGAAATGACGGGACTCAATCCAAAAAATCACCATTTATTGTCTGTCGCCGCGATTCATATCAATGACAATACAATCGACACTGGCAATGGCATGCATATCGTATGCAGACCACCTGTGATGCCAGACCGTGACACCATTGTGATTCACGGTCTACGTACTGCCGATGTTGAGCATGGTATGAGCTACGATGAGATGCTGGCGCTGTTGTTGCCATTTATAGGTAATCGCCCAATTGTGGGGTTTTGTACGAGTTTAGACACAGCGTTTTTAAACCCTCTGGTCAAACGCTATATGGGCACAGCATTACCCAACGAAGTCATCGATTTGCGCCATTTATATAGTCGGCGCATGAGTGGTCAAACCCAAGGGCTATCTATCCAAGCGCAGCATCTGACCAATATTTTAGCGCATTATAATATACCCGATCTAGGCGCTCACGATGCTTACAACGATGCCATCATGACCGCCATGGCATTTTTACATGTGCGCTAGCGTGTGTGCGTATTTTAAAAATTCAGATAAAAATAGGTTTTCATCTACGCCTGCCATCTACGCGAAAACGTCAACTCATGTTACCATAGGCTGTTTTTGCCACCTGATGAAAGATGCTCATGCGACCCACCTCTAAACTCCGTCATTCCTCTGCTTTTACTGCCAAATTATCCCCTTTTTTTCGTTATCTGCGACCGTCGAAGCCGCCTGCTAAATCCGTACCTATCATGGCGTTATTAGCAACGGCGACACTATTGCCCATCCATGTGCAAGCAGCACTACCAAAAGCCATCGAAGCAGCATTATCACGAGCCGATTTAACAGAAGCTGATATTAGTATTATCGTCACACCAGTCGGTGATAAAAATGCCAGTCACCTGCCCGCTCCCATTCAGGTTATTGATAGCAGCAGCACGCACCGCTCACCTAAACCCGCTCTTCAGCCAAAACCGACTGCCAATATAAATGCTGATATAAAAAGTAATTCTCAAAAAACCACGCAAAATAATAATGACAAAACCAGTAATAACCATTTGCGCCAACAGAGTACGCTGATTACTATTGAGCAGCGTACCATTGAAAAGCATGAGAAAAAACTGCATGCCTACACCGATGATCCTTATACTTATCAAAGCTTAGAAAGCATCCCAACGATATTGGGTAATGAGGCAAAAACAGCTGTCATTAACGACAACAACACCAGTAACAGTAATAATAAAACTGGTGACATCAGTACTGATAATACCTCCATAAAAATTTCATTTTCACCATTACTGAACCATCAAGCTGATATCGCTCGCACGCCTGCCAGCACCATGAAACTCGTTCCCAGCTTTATTGCTTTAGACACCCTAGGCGCTGATTTTGTCTGGCATACCCGTGTCTATCATACAGGCCTTGTCATCGGCGACCGTCTGCATGGCGATTTGATTATCCAAGGCAGCGGCGATCCAAAAATGACTCACGAGCGTTTAAAACAGCTCCTTTATAAAGTACAGTCGTCAGGCATCCGTCATATCGACGGTGACATTATCATTGACAGTGGCGTCTTTAAAAATGTCAGTAAAGACCCTGCCGGCTTTGACAACTCGCCACTACGTCCTTATAACGCCAGTCCCGATGGTTTTTTGGTGAATTTTAGTACCATCGGTATTAAAAGCTATCCGTTAAACGATGACCAAGCAAATCTGACTTATACACCAAAATTAGCAAATTATGATTTGCCCAGCATCATAAATACGCGTTCGGCGGCCTGTGGGCAAGCGCGTTATAGTCTCGCACCCGAGTGGCAAACAAAACAATTGGTGTTAAATACTCATTTGCCAAACAGCTGCCAAGAGCATGCTTTTTATGTGGCTTATCCTGATGCCAAAGACTTTGCCGCACGCGTTATTGCCGCAAAATGGCAAGAGCTAGGCAATACGCTAAGTGGTAATGTCATCACTCAAGAAGCACCTTACATTACAACGAAAAGCACCAAATCAACGCATGGTTTGGCAGCACTTCCTATATCACCGCTGCCTATTGTCAGCTACCCATCGTTGAATTTGACGCAGCAGATTTACGATATCAATCACTTTTCAAACAATGTGATGACTGAGCAAGTGGCGCTATCGATTGGTGTTTATGACAAAGCTGATAATAAAACACTCGATAAAGCTATTAATCGTTCATATAGCTTGTATCAATTTGGCAAGCCGACTGCGACGAGCTATCCTGTCGCATTGCAAACTATTAATCAATGGTGGCAGACCAATCTAAGCACACAGCCGCCCTATTTGACCAATGGTTCAGGACTCTGCCGCGACTGTACCATCACAGCTGCCAACCTAAGCGAGCTATTAACTTATGCTTATAGCCATCCAAGTTTTGACGCTTACGTCAACTCGTTAGGTATCGCTGGCGTCAGTGGCACCATTACCGCTCATAGTGAACGCCTACCAGAATCAGCAGCCATTGGTCGTGCGTGGATAAAAACAGGTACCTTAAACAACGTCACCTCGATGGCAGGCTATGTCAAAGGATTGTCAGGACAGGATTATGTCGTGGTTGGACTCATCAATAGTGAGCAAGCACATAACGCTTATACAGCCAGACCCGTGCTAGATGCGATGCTTGATTGGACGGCGCAGCATTAAGTGTTTTTCACATCCTATTTTTCACCTTTATAAAGGTTCACTTATGTCACGCAAGACAACCAATCTCAATAAATCCAAGACTCATTCAGGTGGCGAGCCGCTGCCGAAAAACCATGAGTCAGCGCAGCCTAAATTGGCACAATATATAGGATATTTCGCGATAGGCTATACGCTTGCCAGCGCAATATTTATGATGATTCAAACCAAGCTTGCTGTGAATTCGCAACTAGTAACGGTATTGTCTATCATTATCGGCGCTTATATCGCGGTTCATAAATTTGTCAAACATCAGCAGCGCGCATTGAATAGCGGTGAAATCAATCGCTTAATGTTTGGCGGCGTCGCGGTGGTCGGGCTACTGACTGTCATTTACTTCTTAGCCATATGGTTTTGGTTGTTTGATGCGGTAAATCGCGAAGTTCTACTGGAGATGGCCGTCCAGCAACCATTGCCATTGGTCTCATCGCTGGTGATGATATTGGTGCTGACACTGGTCAGTGCTCGCATCAGTCTTTGGGCGATCAATCGCCTGCTTGACCCTAAACGCAAAACTATGTGAGCGAGGAAACCTCAGCCGAATTTCTACAAGGTGCTACAAATTTTTCTTCCTATTAATACATAAAATCCGTTAGGCTAACTTTAATGAGTAACCTTTTGAATGATTGTGGGTGATTAACGGTTTTATATTTTAATAGGAGCATTTATCATGGACATGGTTTTTTTTGACAATATAGACAAGCTTGGACGCATCGTTTTGACGACAGTCATGGTTTATGTGTTGATCGTACTGGTGACCAAAGTCTCAGGTAAACGCTCCACCTCGCAGCTCAATAATTTTGATTGGATCGTCACCGTGATGATCGGTTCACTTGGTGCCAGTACTATTCTGCTCAAAGACATTCCCTTTGTCGAAGGAGTTTCATCGATTTTAGTGCTTTATCTATTGCAGTTTTTGGTCACCAAATACGCCTCTATCTCACCGCAATTTAGCAGCTTTATTTTATCAGAGCCGCGTATTGTTTTTTATCAAGGGCAGTTTTTACCAGATGCGATGCGCGCTGAGCGGCTGACTCGTCAAGAGATTGAATGTGCGATGCGCTCTGAAGGAGTGCATAGTTTCGATGATGTTGAAGCCATTGTTTTTGAATCTGATGCCAAGCTTACTATTATTCCAAAACCCAGCCCAACTGATGCGAGTGGTAATGACCAAAATACAGAAGATAGTGTCTCGCAAACCATACAGCCTTTGATGTAAGACCTATTGTTTATCGAAGATTAGTAAAGCATAAAAAAAGCTTCGTAAAATCTTGTTTGTTATGTTTACTTAAGCATAAAATTCTTTTGTTACATTTTACTAATGACTAAAATTAAAGTGGTACTGGCTATGAAAGTAAGGATTTTAACCGTCGGTAATAAAATGCCTAAATGGGTACAGACGGGGTTCGATGAGTATTTTAAGCGTATCCAGCCTATGCTCAGCACAGAAATCGTGGAAATTGCTGCCGCAAAGCGTGCAAAGAACCCGTCTGATGCCAATTTGGCACAATACCGTGAGCAAGAAGGACAGGCAATATTAGCCGCTCATAATGCCTCAGGGCGTGAGCAACTATGGGTATTGGATGTCAAAGGTAAAATTATTTCGACAGAGGGACTGGCTGATAAATTAGCTGATGGCATGCAGCAAGGCGATGATATTGCGCTGGTGATCGGCGGTGCAGACGGCGTATCGCCAGAAGTATTAGCCAAAGCCGATGTAAAATTGTCACTATCAGCGCTGACATTACCGCATCCGTTGGTACGTGTTGTGCTAATGGAACAGTTGTATCGCGCGATGAGTATCAATAATAACCATCCTTATCATCGTGGCAATTAAGCAGTCATTAAACACTGCCATACTCTGTGCTAATATTTTTTGCCGAGATTCTGTGCTGATAGTTTATGGGCAACAATATCAATGACAATATCAATGATAAAAAGGATTGAAAAACCACTGAGCGCCCTAATAAACGCTACATGAAATATCCAAAACGCGCGACACCTAACGCCTCTCATTCACTCCATCAGTCTGATGATTCCTACTCTCATTCGCCAACGCCGATCACGGCGACTGGTGTTTGGACAGATGTATCTGCTTCAGGGTCAAATGTAGCTAAGCTACCAGCATTGTTTATCTCGCATGGTGCACCCACGCTTGCCATTGAACAATCTGCCACGACCAGTGCACTGGCACGTATCGGGCAAAACTTACCAAAGCCACGTGCCATCCTGATTATGTCAGCGCATTGGCAATCCGCCAAACTCGAAATAAGCAGTAATCCTCAACCCAAGACTTGGCACGACTTTTCAGGTTTTCCGCCTGAGCTATATGAGCTTCAATACCCTGCATCTGGTCAGCCAGCACTTGCTGAATCCCTTGCCCAGCAGCTCACTGCACGCGGTATTACTTGTAGCGTCAATCCGGTGCGGGCTTGCGATCATGGGGTATGGGCACCGCTCAGGCACTTATATCCAGAGGCTGAGATACCTATCGTACAGGTTTCTCTACCGCAGCATTATGACAGTATCGCCTGTTATCAATTGGGTGCGCAGCTGGCGCGCCTACGTGAAGAGCAAATACTGATCATCGGTTCAGGTAACATTACCCATAATCTGCAAGCATTACGCTGGCAAGCAAATAGTGTTGACCAAACGGCTAAAGCATTTAAGCAATGGCTGCTACAACAGCTCAAAACAGACATTCCTAGTGCTTTAGATTGGCAGCAATATCCTGACTATAAAGATATTCATCCGAGTGACGAGCATCTGTTGCCATTGTTTTTTGCTCTAGGTACAGGTCAGCGTGTCTCAGTTGTCCATCAAAGCATGGCGCATCATAGCTTAGGCATGGATATTTATCGATTTGATTAAGTAATCATTACTTAATCAATAGAATGCAAACTTACTTCTCAAAGGCTGCCTTGGTAAACAACCCTGCTCGTTCCATCTCCCCTGCCACACTGAATAATGTCGCTTCATCATTCATACGCCCAATCAGCTGCATCCCAATTGGCAAACCTTTTTTACTCATTCCTACCGGTAATGACATCGCTGGCAATCCTGTGATATTACCCAGTAGTGTAAAGGCCATTTTGCCCAGTACAGGCTGACTAAGCTTTTCGATCATACCTGAGCTAAAGGCATACTTACCCATATCGATGCCCTTATTGAGCAATCCTGCGCTACGCATGAGCATTTCATCCATACGACTTGGTGGCAATACACCATGCTTAACTGCAGGTGTCGGCACGGTCGGACATAAAATCATGTCATAGGTTTCGAGTAGCAAACCAGTTTGATACTGACTGTGATGCCAACCATGCTTAGCATGCGCCAAATCAACGGCTGATAATGAGCGACCCAGCAATGCCATATTATAGGTTTGAGGCTCTAGGTTTTTGATATGTTCTGCCCCAAAGTCACGCTCGATATTATCAATGGTAAAAGCGGTATGGGTGCAGACCACCACTATAAAGTCATGCCAAAACTGCTCGATATTAATATTCGGCTCAGCGGGTATGACACGATGACCCATGGCTTCTAGCTGCTTAGCCGTTTGCTCTAATACGGCTAACACTTCTTTATCCACCACAGTATTGGCAATCAATGGCTGTTGATGTAAGGCAATAGTTAATTGCCTTGGTGCGCGCATCGCTGCTTGCAAAAATGTGCCATCAGGTGGCTCGATGACATAAGGCGCACCAATCTCTGCGCCATTTGTAGCATCGAGCATCGCGGCACTGTCACGTACGCTGCGGGTAATCACGTGATCTGCGACTGCACCTTCCCAGCCTTCCCCAAATTTAGGGCCTATTGGGTTACGACCACGGCTGGGTTTGAGTCCAAACGCGCCGCACCAAGCAGCAGGGAAACGTATTGAGCCACCACCATCACCCGCGCCCGCCATCGGTACGATACCGCTCGCCACTGACGCGGCACTACCGCCCGATGAGCCGCCAGAGCTGTAACCTTTTTTGAAAGGGTTATGAGTCGCACCATGGGCTTTTGGTTCGGTGGTAATGATTAAACCAAATTCTGGCGTATTGGTTTTGCCGAAGGTATTCACACCTGTGGCTTTCATACGCTTGACGATTTCACTGTCGCTCTCAGAGATGATATTAACACTACGACTGCCCATCGTGATTGGCTCATCGGCAAAGCCAAATGACAAATCTTTGAGCAGATGAGGCACACCATTAAATATACCTGAGGGTAATCCCGCCTGTGCAGCATGATAAGCACGCTCATCAAAACGATGGATGATGGCGTTCAATTTTGGATTGAGTGTATTGGCTTGATAGACGGCAGCATCTAACAACTCTTTAGCGCTGACTTCACCTGCATTGACCAATGCCGCCAATGCTATGGCATCATATTGGGTATATTCTTTAAACATAACCTGCATCCTTGCTGAGTAATGAACCTAAAATTTCTGAAAATTGAGTGATATTTATGCTATCAACAAAGGTCAGTTTAGTATAAAAAACGAGTGCTGATAATTGATAAAAAAACTGATTGGTTATTCAGATATGAGCGCTATCATATTTCTTCAATAAAAAAGACGAGCCACTCTCGTGACTCGCTTTTTATAATTAATCAAACTCATCATCTTTTACATCAACAACTCACGCTTACCGCTTTTGCCCATTGAGCTGACCAATCCCGCGTCCTCCATGGAATCTACAATACGTGCGGCACGGTTATAGCCGATGCTAAATTTACGCTGGATACTAGAAGCAGAAACTTTTCGCGTCTCCATAATAAAGGCCACAGCATCGTTATAAAGGTCGTCGTCCTCACCAGAGGCGTTAGCCGTACTACCACCGCCACTAGGACTAGACAGTTCAAAGTTGCCTGCCATATTATCAATATAATCGGGCGCACCGCGTTCACGCCACGCATCACAAACACGATTGACCTCTTCATCGCTGACATAGGCACCATGCACACGATCTGGCTCAATTTGCCCAGGCCCTAAAAATAGCATGTCACCATTACCCAGCATGTCTTCGGCACCGCCACTGTCCAGAATCGTCCGCGAATCTACTTTTGAGTTTACTCGTAGTGCCGCCCGCACGGGAATATTGGCTTTAATCAAACCAGTAATGACATCGACCGACGGACGCTGGGTAGCAAGCATTAAATGAATACCTGCTGCGCGTGATTTTTGTGCCAAGCGGGTGATAAGCTCTTCGGCTTGTTTACCAACCTGCATAATCATATCGGCAAACTCATCCGCGACAATGACAATCATCGGCAAAGTTTTTAGCTTCGGTGCTTGGCTGATACTCACACTGTCATTAGGTCGCCATAAAGGATCAAGCATCGGATTGCCCGATTTTTCAGCAGCAATGACCTTTTTATTAAACTCATTAAGCTTACGCACTTTGAGTAAACTCATCAGTTGATAGCGACGTTCCATCTCTGCCACGCACCATGACAAAGCACTGGCCGCTTCAGTCATATCGGTGACGACTGGTGTTAATAGATGCGGGATATCATTATAGTTGGCAAGCTCANNAAGCTGCTTTGGATCAATCAAAATGAGACGCAGCTCATTTGGCGTATATTTGAGTAGCATCGATAGTAGCATCGAGTTGACCAATACCGACTTACCCGAACCTGTAGTCCCAGCAACCAACATATGCGGCGCGCGCGCAAGGTCAGTAATGATTGCATTACCACCGATATCCTTACCCATCGCCATGCTGATTTGGGCTTTAGGATCTTGGAATTTTTCGGTATTCAATAGCTCAATCAAACGTACCATTTCGCGCTGCTTATTGGGTACTTCGATACCGATATACGGCTTACCCGGAATGACTTCAACCACACGCAAAGACGCCATCGATAACGAGCGCGCCAAATCACGTGAAATACCGGTAACCTTACTGGCTTTTACTCCAGCAGCAAGCTCGACTTCAAAGCGGGTGACAACAGGACCCGGAATGGCGTTGACCACATTCGCCTTTACATTAAACTCTTGTAATTTAATCTCTAATAGCTCTGACAATTGCTCAAGCTCGGCGACGGTATAACTGGGCTTACGATCAGGGTCCGGCTTATCCAAAATAGAAATCTCTGGAATAGGCGTTAGGCTACTACGATAGGCAGCCGTTTGCATCGAGCGTGATTTTTGACTGAAGGCAGCATCATCACTAATATCTGGCATAACGGGCGCATTCACATCCCCAGCGCTATCATCCTCTGGCATCATATCAGTGATATGATTGCTACTATCGCCCTCAGGTACCGCAAAACTTACCGTTGGTTTAGACGCGACTATTGGTTCAATAGCTGACGCTGTGACTCGGGTTTCTACCGTAGGCGGCAGTTTAGGATTAGACGGTGGCGTATTGGTCGGCGTCATATCAGCGACTGATGCAACTGGTTCAACTACGTCTACTGTTTTGGCAACACTCACTTCATTAGATACAGAAGAAGGCTCGAAATCCTCTGACAGTTCAGACTCTTCATCAAACCATTTATCAGTAAAGTCGTTCATTTCGCTATTAGATGAGTCTGTCGCAGGCGCTGTGACTGCTGCTTGTCTGGGCAGCTCAGTCATATTGGCTGCTTGTACTGTTTCTGAAGGTTGCCCTGTTTCTACAGACTGCATAGCTGTAGATATTGAGACATCCGCATGCTCTGCCAACCATGCATCGGCCAGTATATCAACGGCCTCCACTTTATCCTCTAACTCAAACGATTCAAGCTCATTATCCGTTTTGTCAGCCGTCTCACCGTATACCAGCTCATTTATTGATGGCTGAGCTGTTGACGGCAAGTTCTCTGTTGGTTGAGCTTCGGACATCTCTACGGCTGATATCGCTGTAGAGTCTAGCACCGCTGTCTCTAACGACTCAGTATTGCTATCAGCATATACAGAAGTAGTAGCGGCTGAATCAGAAGTGTTCATATTATTAGCGTGATAAGCCTTTTGCTCGCTGGCTAACAAGTCATCGACAGTATTGGCGTCATTCCAAGCAAAGCTTGGCTCAACTTTACGGATAGCAGTCATGGCAGGACTTGACGGCGTCGATGTAGTCGTATGACTTGCTAGATTTTGAACAGTACTGCTAGGTGTTTCTACTGAGACAGGGACAGGCTCACTATTCTCACGACTAGATTTAGCAGCTGAATTAGGCATCGCCGCTTGTGTTGCGGCAACTACAGAAGCTTTAACGCTCTCAGCCAACCCTGACGTTGCCAAGAACTCTGACAACACATTGCTGAACCGACCGCTGTTGTCTACGGCTTGAGCATTGCCAGCAACTTGCAACTCAAGTGGCAGCTGCTCGTGATCGGCTGCGTCTTTTTTCGCGTTACTGTTGGCTATATTTTCATCATTTTGCTTGGCATTAATATTCTCTGGCGTGGTTGATACGCTATCGTGCATTCTACCCTGACGCTTCACCCCTGAGCCAAGCCACGATAGCGCCTTAACCTTCTCATAAATCGCTAGCCAATGAATATTAAAGGCAAANNGTCGCGGTAATAATGACGAATGCCGTCAAGAAAATCACACTCCCCCACTGCGATAAAAGCTGTGCCAAACGCGCCTGTAATTCAAACCCAATAATGCCACCAGCCACGCTTTCCAGCCCTAGCGTTCCTGGATTGGTCAATTGCTGTACTAACGCCACCAATTGTGCAAACAAAGCACTGGCACTTAATAATAAAAATACATAAGCAACCACTCGCATCAGCCAAAACGTTGGCTTGTTGTCCCACCAAATAAGGATAGACTCATAAACCACAAACGCTAGCAGCCACCATGCACCAAAACCAAAGAAGCTATAAAGCAAGTCAGATAACCAAGCACCCGATTCGCCGCCTACATTATTAATCGTGGTCATATCGCTACTGATATGCGACCAACTAGGATCGTTACTGGTATATGTCATCAAAATGACAAATAGATAAACGGCCAGTATTAACCCAAGGAGGGTAAATATTCCCTTTTTTAAATACTCAATAAGCGGTGCTGATATCACGTAAGATCTGCCTTGTTATTAATACTAAATGGTCGCCAATGCATGACTAAGCCTAATCATGCTGACATAAAGCGCTGATAAAGGATTGAATATAAAGTGCTGATACAAATGCACTTAGCGAAGTGTGTAGAAAACATTGTCTATTATAAAAGCGATATACAACAGCCTTCTTTTTGCCTTTGGCACACTTGGCATAACTTCTTATAATAACAAATACATAGGGATAGTGGCGACCGTCTTACAAAGAAAGCGTGCAATAAAATCAGTCTGTATACGGTTTAAGCAAAAACCTATGTCACTTGCAAAATATAACGAACAGAACAAGGACAGTCATATTAGGTAAGCCCTATAAAATACCAGCGGTTTCTAACCATAATATTTCAAGAAAAATATACTTTGATTGTAATCATACCTGTGTTTGTTTTAGCAAACTTGTACTTTTCGTCCAATGCCCTTATGTTATTATCACGCAGCGATTAGAAAATCCCATTAGCATCAATTTTGAAGACTGTTTTTTATCATATTGCTCACTCATATTTTTAACATTTATATTTAGCAAGGAATAACTCATGGCAACTGACAATACTGCTCCACGTCACGAAAAACTCATTATCCTAGGCTCAGGCCCTGCTGGTTATGCAGCGGCTGTGTATGCCGCACGTGCCAACCTCAAACCTGTCATGGTCACGGGCATGGAAGTAGGTGGACAGCTAACTACCACCACTGAAGTCGATAACTGGCCGGGCGATGCGCATGACTTAACGGGTCCTGCATTGATGGATCGCATGAAAGCCCATGCCGAGCGCTTCGGTACTGAACTGGTTTATGACCATATCAATGAAGTCAATTTAAACGTGCGCCCTTTTGAGCTGACGGGTAATAATGGTAGCTACACTTGTGATGCGCTTATTATCTCGACTGGCGCATCAGCACAGTATTTGGGGTTGGAGTCAGAAACCAAATTCCGTGGCCTAGGCGTATCAGCGTGTGCAACTTGTGATGGTTTCTTTTATAAAGATCAGAAAGTCGCGGTGATTGGTGGTGGTAATACGGCTGTCGAAGAAGCATTGTATTTATCAAATATCGCTGCTGAAGTGACCTTGGTGCATCGCCGTGATAGCTTACGCTCTGAAAAAATCCTCCAAGATAAATTGTTTGAAAAGGTCAAAAACGGTAATATTAAAATCGAGTGGAATCATAAAGTCAAAGAAGTCGTCGGCGATGACATGGGCGTCAATGGCGTAATCATCGAATCTATGATTGATGGCAGCACCAAACAGTTAGACGTGTTTGGTATGTTTGTCGCGATTGGTCATAAACCGAATACAGACTTATTTAAAGGTCAGCTGGATATGAAAGACGGCTATCTTATTGTCAAAAGCGGCTTAGACGGCAATGCCACACAAACCAGTATCGAAGGCGTATTTGCCGCAGGTGATGTCGCAGACCATGTCTATCGTCAAGCTATCACTTCTGCTGGTACGGGCTGTATGGCCGCGCTAGATGCTGAAAAATACTTGGATGCGATTGGCGAAGCCACAGCCGCTGACCATACTTATGCGTCAACATTGACTGCTGATAAAGAAGCCTAAATGGGTAATTTCTCTCAATACAATAATGAGCATATCACGCCTGAGACCTTAAAAAGTCTTGGGCGTTATGACTTTCCTGACCCTTTGATGGTTGATCCTGACGGCATTGGCATCGTCGCTGTCGGAGGAGATTTGGCAGCCGAAACATTAATTTCTGCTTACGCGCAAGGTCTGTTTCCTTGGTTTAATGAAGATGAACCAATTGCATGGTGGTGCCCAGAGCCGCGCTGTGTGATGGTGCCAACCAATTATAAGCCAAGCAAGTCGCTGCGTAAGCAAGCCATCCGCGAGCGTTGGCAATTAACCCTGAATCAAGCTTTTGATGACGTTATTCATGCCTGTAGTTTACCGCGCAGTGATCGCCTCAATAATGAACAGCCCGAGGGCGAACATACTTGGATTCATGAAGAAATGATTGAGGCTTATACCGAACTGCATGCACAAGGATTTGCACATAGCATTGAAGTTTGGAATGATAAAGGGCAACTCATTGGCGGGCTTTATGGTCTAAAAATAGGTAGCATTTACTTTGGCGAATCGATGTTTCATATCGCCTCTAACGCCTCAAAGTTCGCATTTTGGGGTTTAATGCGCTTATGTGAACAAAGCCATGTGGCGCTGGTCGACTGTCAGCTACCAAATGAGCATTTGATGAGCTTGGGTGCAACCACGCTACCGCGTGCTGACTTTTTGACTCAATTGGATCTGTTAACGGCTAATAGCACTGTCAAATGGCAAAATAACTCTCATAAACCACTCGCCGTATCGTTACTTGATACCATAGAACCTTGGCAGCTTATCTTAAAATAAATACGATGACTAAGTGATTGATAGCTTATGTCTGTTTGTTAATCGCTACTTTATTAACTCGTACCTTATCAACTGCTACCTACCGACGAGGTTATCATGGCACCCGACACATCGTTCTTACTGATTGGAACACTGGCAACAAAAGCTCAAACAACCAAAGATACCGTTCGTCATTATGACCAACTGGGCTTGCTAAAATCTCGTAAGCGTCAGGCAGGCTCGCGTTTATATACCGAGTTTCATCCAGAATGTATCGAACGTATTGAGCTAATCAAAAGTGCGCAAGCGATTGGCTTTACACTCACTGAAATCAGAGACAGCTTGAATGATTATTACGATGGTCAATTGGATGTTGATTTACAACTGATGCTTACTCAGCAAAAATTGGCGCAAATACAAAAACAGCAAGCCAATATCAGCCTCATGGTAGAACTATTAAGCGAACGCATCGATGTTCTTGAGCGTATGAAAGTAGATAATGACTATAAACTCAATATTGAAATCTGTAAAAAGAAAATACCCACCCAATAATGATAAAAGTGCCGACCCATCTACTATTCTGCGGGTTTATTTGGCTCCATTCGATACCATTCATTATTCTCGGACGTACAGGCGCTGCATAATCAGGGCATCAATAGCTGGTTGATGGGGAGTTTGGTAATACCCTTTACGCTTATGAATGAGAGCAAATTCTTGCTGCTCATATAAGGCTATCGCAGGCGTATTATCTGCGCGCACCTCTAATAAAAGGCTCTCCACCTGATGCTTTCTCAATTCTGTATTCAATCTGGCAAAAATTTGTGAGGCAATACCTTGACGTTGATAATCAGGATGAGTGCCAATACGTAAAATCTCCGCTTGTTCAAAAATCACTTGATATAAACAATAGCCTGTCACAGTAGTATTAATAATAATATTGTCTTTTTGCTCATAAACGATCAGCAGATGCATGCTATCTTGTTTGAGTGATTCCACCAATGTCTGATAGCCCCAAGCATCTTGCGGTTGAACGATGGCTTCAATATCCGCTACTGCTTGCAGCACTTGCTCAAAATCTACACTTTGGGTTGATAAAATCTTTATCATCAACATTATGTATCCTTTTACTATTATTTATACAAACCCAAATACAATAGCACTTACTGTATTTCAAATATTTATCATTATAATATTGATTATGCCGTTATCTGTTTTGTAACCAAAAAAAAGCCACCCTTAAACAAGGATGGCTTTTTTTTGACTAACTTACAATCTCATTACTGAGACTGATAGATTAGTTTAGTACGTTAGCAACAACACCAGCGCCTACAGTACGGCCGCCTTCACGAATTGCGAAGCGAAGACCTTTGTCCATAGCGATTGGGTGGATAAGCTCTACGCCCATCTCAACGTTATCACCAGGCATTACCATTTCAGTACCGTCTTGTAATTGGATTGCGCCAGTTACGTCAGTAGTACGGAAGTAGAACTGTGGACGATAGCCGTTTAGGAATGGTGTGTGACGACCACCCTCTTCTTTGCTCAACACATATACTTCAGCGTCAAACTTGGTGTGCGGCGTGATTGAACCTGGCTTAGCGAGTACTTGGCCACGTTGGACGTCTTCACGCTTAGTACCACGT
>NZ_DKHR01000061.1:62249-80061 GCF_002453835.1 Psychrobacter sp. UBA6739 | reverse complement strand
ATGACTTTTGCAAGAGGTCTAATATATAACTTTTTACAGTATGATAAAAATATTACTTATGATAATAAATACTTAGCATCAGAATATGATGCTATTCGGTTAGACTATGTTATTTGCCAAATGTATGATGACGATAGACAGTGTTTTAACTGTGAAAAATAGTTACAAGTGACTAAATCATATGAAATGTGAAATATTATTCGAATCCTTACTTAATGTATTGGTAGTTTGCTTACTTTTAACAGGCTGTGATAATGATATTGATCATCACCAAAAAAATCCCATATCTCAGAGTAATGACATAACCAAAACAAATAGCAAGCTCTCATCAGTAGTTGAAGAACCCTTGACAGTTCAAGGCTTTGAAGACTCCAAAGCCATCTTACGTCATGTTACTGATAGATGGGAGACCCCTATAAGCCCTGCTAAAAAAGAAAAGAACTATCAATCTTTACTCAATCTTGAAAAAAAGGGAGATATAGAGTTTGCTCAGCACAACTATGGTACGGCATGGAATAGGTATAGTATGGCTTCTATTCATTATCCGTCGCCTAAAGTACTAGTGAAAGCTGGTGACGCACAGATGAGTCATATTTTAAATCACTTTGAAACTATATGTGATTGTGATAGTAATGATTTACCAGAAGACATAAGAAGAAAAAATTTTCAGTTAGATTACTTGCAGTATATTATTAGAAGAGAATATGGTTTAGCACTTGATTTCAACCGCTACCCTAAGAAAAACTACAACAATGAACAGAGTCTAAATAAAGAACAAGAGCAACAATTAATCCAAAAAATTAAATGTCCAAATGAGAAACTTGATTTTGAAGGTGATTCAGCCGATGTTTCAATTTTAAAACCATGTCTTGATTGATCAATCGCAAAAAAAGGTCGATTGCATACCCGTACCACAGGGTAAAAATTATGAGCAAGTGAGTCCGAATCAGCCTGTTCAATAGCATTTTCTAACGAGGTTTTGATGTATCAAAGAAAAATCACCCCTTTAATTCAGTCTTTATTACTGGCCACGTTATTCTCTAGTGGCTTAATGGCTGCTGCTTGCTCAGCCGAATCATCAAACATACCAGTACTATCAGATCAAAGTACCCCTAATGAAATGTACGAACTCGGCCTCGCCTACTATGAGGGCGATTCAGTCCCTGAAGATGATGACAAAGCTTTTGAACTGTTTCAAAAATCTGCCGATCAAGGCTACGCACCTGCTAAACATTATCTAGGTATTATGTATTATGAAGGTTTGGGCGTAGATCAAAATTATCAAAAAGCATTTGAATGGATCGAGCAAGCTGCCAACCAAGGATATGCTAATGCTCAATTCGATCTTGGAGTTATATATCATGAAGGTATTGCTGTCGAACAAGATGAGATAAAAAAACTTGAATGGTTTCAACAAGCTGCTAACCAAGGATACACTGATGCTCAATTCAATCTCGGAATTATGTATCATGAGAGTATTGGTATTGAGCAAGATTATCAAAAAGCAATGCAGTGGTATCTACTAGCAGCTAACAATGGATCTTTTGACGCTCAAAATAATATTGGTAATTTTTACGAATACGGTTATGGTGTGACGCAAGACTATGACAAAGCTTTTGAGTGGTATGCCAAAGCGGCTGACCAAGGGTTAGATGTGGCACAACTTAATATTGGTGGTCTCTACGAGAATGGCTATGGCGTCCCTCAAGACTATGACACAGCTTTTGAATGGTACAAAAAAGCGGCCGATCAAGGCAATCAAGAAGCCAGCAATCGCATTGGTAGATTGGTCATGAATGGTAAAATTGACGATGAAGGTATCACTATATACAGCACACAAGAAACTGGTCTCACATTAGGTGATATTGAAGATATGAGCCAATGATAATGATGGCTGTATGAGCCAGTATTTTTTTAGCTCATACAGCCACTAATTTATGAAATGTTTAACAATTCCATCAATCCGCCAAACTATCCAACATCGTCTTCACTTCAGTCACATACTGACCCAAATCTGGCTCTAAATGAAAACCTTCTACTGGAGTGGGTAAGCCTTTTTGTTTACCTAGCCTAACGATAATCGCGTTCTCTTCTGGCAGCACCAATACCCGCTGACCTAAGTGACCAAGCATGGCGTAAAATGGAATCGGACTGTCCATATCCGTCCACACCGAATGTCCGTAAACTTGCGCTTGCCCTTCTGCAAATGCTGCGGCATTGGGCGTAATCATAAAATCAACGTGCGCTTTGCTAAGCAGTTGCTCACCTTGCCATTCGCCACCATTCAATAGCAATTGCCCAAATTTTGCAAAGTCCAATGCACTGGCATTTAAACAGCAATAAACCTTCTCAATATTTTTTGAACCATCAAGTGACCAATAGCCGTCACCTTGCATTCCAAGTGGTTGCCAAAACTTCTCTTCTAAATAGCTAGAGATAGTATAGCCATGCTCTGCGAGCGCCCGTGATAATGCAATGCCAAGCATTTGCGTATCGCCTGAGGAGTATTCAAACCGACCGCCGCATTCTTGCACAAAATCTCGATTGACCATTTGCTTGACCAAGTCATGACCATAATAGGATTCAGCAGTCGGATTGATCGGAAAATAATAGTCCTCGGTCCAATCATAACCCGAGGTCATCGCTGATAAATCTGCGAGAGTGCAGTTTTGCGCATACTTGTTTTCAGCGTATTCTGGTAGCCAGTTGCTAATCGGCTCATCGATACTACCGATATAACCGTCTTCTACCGCTTTTAGATATAACATAGTTGTGATGGTTTTTGCCATCGAAAAGCTATTGGTGTGCGAGTCGCTACCATAGCCTTGCCAGTAGTTTTCGTACACCAGCTTGCCGTCCTTGATAATAGCAAAGGCGACAGTCTCATCGATATCTAAGGCATTTTGTAAGGTAGGCGTCAGACTAACGTGCTCAAAGTTGGCACCTTCTTCCCAAGCGATAGGGTCTTTGGCAGCAATAGTCCGATTATCAAAATCGATATAATCATCGATATTAGCGGTATTTTCACCTTTAAGATAAGTGAGTTGCAGACCGCGAAAGATATAAGCATTGCCCGTCACCACTAAACCTAAACTAATAAGAATTAATAACGCTAAAATAGGTAAAAATATCCATTTAAACAGGGTTTTTAACACTACCATTATAAAATCCTTTTTTTATGGCGTGATTGGTGCGTACGATTGAGTATCGCTGATAGGTTTAGCGTAGCATAGATATGAATTACTGAAAGTTAAAATAAACTTATGTTTATTATAAAGTAACTGCTATATTCAAGCTTATGGAGAATAATATGAAAAAATTAACCTTAACTACAATCAGTACTTTAGGCATTTACCTCTTATCCACTTATGCAAACTCAGCCAGTTTTGATTGTAATAAAGCTTCTACTTGGGTAGAAAAAACTATTTGTAAAAGTCCTGAGCTATCCAAGCTTGATGAAGCGATGGCAAAAAAATATATAAAAGATCTCAATAACGCAGCTAATGACGAAGACAGCGAAGTATATAAAAATAATGCAATTATAGATCAGAAATTATGGTTAAATTTTCAACGGAATACTTGTAAAGATACCAAATGCCTTATACGTGAGTATGAAGAACATATCGGAGAAAAGACAGGTTCTGACTGGAACGATGATTTAGATTCTTCTGATTTACCTGATAAAAATGCGTTTGGAGAATTCTCTAAAAACTTCCAGATTTCAGTATATAACGTAGACGGCAAACGCAACAATACTTTTCAAGATGCAACGAATACTTTATCGATTAATAATGTTGATAATAAACCTCATATCTCTGTGATTGAAAGTATCCTGATTTTTAATAATTTACACACCTGTGGAATTGAAGAAAGTATTGCAACATGGTCACAAAATCACTGGGTAATTTATGATGATAGCCAAGATAAAGAAGTTAGGCTAAGGTTATATCCTGCACCTTATAAAGGTAAGAATCAGTTACTATTAAGAGACATTGATTATCAATTTAGCTCAGGGCGTTGTGGAGTGCGCGGCTATTTTGACAGCATTATATTAGAACATCAGTAAGTGAGCCGAGTGTCTTAATATTGCCTGAAGCAATATTATGCTGAACTGAAGCTCTATTACAAGAAACTAAATCTACCAAACCAAAAAAAGCGGCAAGATAATCTATCTTGCCGCTCTCATTACTTCTGAACTAAACCTTAAATCGCTGCCGCAACCTCAGCACCATCTCTTATAGCACGCTTAGCATCCAGCTCAGCCGCCAGCTTAGCACCACCAATTAGATGGTATTGTGCGTCAGGCGCATCACCGACGTTTGGCATCAGCTCAACCACTGACTCTTGACCAGCACAGACCACGACGCTATCGACACGTAGCAACTGGCTTTGACCTTGGTTATTGGTTATCCAAATACCTTCATTAGTGATCTTATCGTACTGAGCACCTGATACTTGGATGACACCGTGTGATTTGACATGGGCACGATGTACCCAGCCCGAGGTTTTATTCAGCCCACTGCCCAAGCGACCTTTAGTACGCTGCATCAAGTACACTTGGCGGATAGGTTTAATGGCTTCAGGCTTAATCAGTCCACCATCAGTTTGATATTTAGTATCATTTGTCACGCCCCACTCTTCACGCCACTCTTCGATAGACTGCGCTTTTGGACGATAGCTTGGATCTTTTAACAACTCTGGACCTAGCTCATCTAATGGCTGACCATGCTTGGCGGTCAGATATTCACTAACGTCAAAACCGATACCACCAGCACCAATGACAGCAACGGTATCACCGACAGATTTCTCGCCAGAGAGTAATTCCGCATAGCTCATTACTTGTGGCAAATCCGCGCCTTCCAGTTTGCCAGCTAGGCTTCTAGGGACAACACCAGTTGCGACGATGACATGATGGAATTTGGCTTTCTCAAGCATGGCTTTATCAACTTTGGTATTGAGTTTAATCTCAACGCCTAAGTGCTCAAGCTCATTAATATAATAGCGGATGGTCTCAAAGAACTCTTCTTTACCAGGGATAACTTTGGCGTAGTTAAACTGTCCACCTAAGATATCTTTTGCTTCAAACAAGGTGACCTCATGACCACGCAAGGCAGCAACGTGCGCCGCTGACATACCAGCAACACCGCCACCGATGACGGCGACTTTTTTAGGTTTCTTGGTTTTCTTATAAACCAATTCTGTCTCATAACACGCTTGTGGATTAACCAGACAAGTCGAGCGTTTATTTTCAAAGGTATGATCGAGACAAGCTTGGTTACAGGCAATACAGGTATTAATACGATCGGCTTGACCATCTTTGGCTTTATTGACCCAATGGGCATCGGCTAAGAACGGACGCGCCATTTGAATCATATCGGCCTGACCACTAGCGACGATGTCTTCTGCGGTTTCAGGCATATTGATACGGTTGGCTGCCATCATTGGGATGCTGATATGCTTTTTAATTTCAGCGGTGAAATCAACAAAAGCGGCACGCGGCACACTGGTGACAATCGTCGGAACACGCGCTTCATGCCAGCCGATACCCGTATTCATGATGGTCACGCCCGCTTCTTCTAGCGCTTTGGCAACGGTGATAACTTCATCCATGACATTACCGTCTTTGACCAGATCAATCACTGACAAGCGGAATAGGATAATGAAATCTTCACCGGCAGCTGCGCGTACGGCTTTGACGACATCAACCGCCAGCTTCATACGACCTTGAATATCACCACCGTATTCGTCGGTACGTTGATTCACATGACGCGATAAAAACTGATTGAGCAAATAGCCTTCTGAACCCATGATTTCCACACCATCATAACCCGCTTGCTTGGCAAGTTTAGCCGAACGGGCATAATCTTTTACCGTTTGTTCGATGTTTTTAATACTCATCTTACGCGGCTTAAATGGTGAAATTGGTGATTTTATTGGACTAGAGGAGACGACAAACGGATGATAGCCGTAACGACCACTGTGCAAGATTTGCATGATGATTTTGCTGTCATATTTATGCGCCGCACGAGTCACACGCTGATGGTTAATCACGTCCGCTTTACTATTCATGGTACCACCAGCAGGGAGCAACCAGCCTTCGCGATTGGGTGAAATACCGCCAGTAATCATCATCGCTACGCCACCTTTGGCACGTTCAGCAAAATATGCCGCTAGCTTACCATAATTATAAAAACGGTCTTCAAGCCCCGTATGCATTGAGCCCATCACCATGCGGTTTTTAAGCGTCGTAAAGCCTAAATCTAGCGGCTCAAATAAATGTGGGTAGTGTTCATTGGTGCTAGCAGTCTCGATGGTATTGGCAGTGCGGCTGGCGGACATATCATTTTCCTTATGAATGGTTTGTGGAAATGCTTGTTAAAGCTGGCTGGGCTTTTTAAAAGTTAAGATTTTTAAAAATGAGGCTTTTAGAAATAGTTAAGCGATAGGATTTAACATCACTGGTATCGTAACACACCGCCATTATCATCAGCTATGCAGACAAGCGACTGATGAGTGAACACTATGTGAATTAGGCTAATTGATCATGTGATCCAATATAAGAAAGCGCTAAAAACATACTCGCTTTTCACAGAGCATTGTCTATAATGGACGAACAAATATTTACCGTGAGTCATCTATCGGCGAGTTGCTACAAGGAAGGTCAGCAAAATATTAATAGCTTAGCAAGCAGTGATAAATAACGAAGCCAACTTTATAGCAAGTTTGTAGCGTATTCACTGAATTATAACAGCAAGATAAAGGACTATCCCCATGACAGACTTCCACACAGGTCTCGGCAAAAATGCTGCCAACCATCAACCGCTTACCCCTATCGACTTTATTATCCGTAGTGCTCAGGTCTATCCCGATAAAACTGCCATCATTTATGACGATTTAACACATAATAATCTGACGCAAACGTGGCAGCAGACTTACGATCGCTGTCGTCAATTGGCGGATGGGCTACGCAAATTAGGCATCGATAAAAACGACACAGTTGCAGTCATGATGCCAAACACCCCAGCGATGATCGAATGCGCTTTTGGTGTACCGATGTCAGGTGGCGTACTTTGTACACTGAACACCCGCCTCGACATCAACGCCCTTACCTTTTGTCTGCAACACTCAGAAGCCAAAGTGTTGATTCTAGACAGCGAGTTTGCTGAACATGCTGAAATTATCGATGAAGCCTTCCCTAACCTAATCGTGATTCATGCGACAGATGCGGCGCTCGATACTGAACGTTTTGGACAAATGAGCTACGAAGCATTAATCGCCAGCTCAGACAGTTTAGATAATTGGGAAAAGCCACTCGATGAATGGGATGCTATCGCGCTCAACTATACCTCTGGCACCACTGGCAAGCCAAAAGGCGTGGTCTATCATCATCGCGGTGCGACACTCAATGCTGTCTCCAATATTTTAGATTGGGATATGCCCAAGCACCCGATGTATCTATGGACGCTACCATTATTTCACTGTAATGGTTGGTGCTTTCCGTGGACGATTGCCGAACGTGCAGGCGTCAATGTCTGCTTGCGTAAGATTGACGCTGATTTGATTTTGCAGCTGATTGCCAAGTATAAAGTCAGCCATTATTGCTCAGCGCCTGTGGTACACAATATGATTGCTGGCGGCAAACCTGAATATAAAGACGCCATTAATCATGAAGTCAAAGGCTGGGTCGCTGGTGCGCCGCCGTCTGAAACCATGCTCGCTGCCATGGAAGCCATGGGCTTTCATATCTCGCACGTTTACGGTCTTACCGAAGTCTATGGTCCAGTCACCGTCTGCGCTGAGCAGCAAGAATGGGATGAACTGGATATCGCTGCTCGCGCGCAAAAGAAATCACGTCAGGGCGTAACGTCACATTTAATGACTGGCTTTGAGCTATTTAAACAAGGCACCACGGAGCCGGTTGCCGCGAATGGCGAAGAAATGGGTGAACTGGCACTGCGCGGCAATATGGTGATGAAAGGTTATCTAAAAAGTCGAAAAGCCACCGAAGAAGCCTTTGCTGATGGCTGGTTCCGCACCGGTGATTTAGGGGTCAAATATCCTGACGGCTATATCAAAATCATGGACAGGCTTAAAGATATCATCATCTCAGGTGGCGAAAATATCTCAAGCATCGAAGTCGAAAACATCTTATATAAAATGCCAGAAATCCAAAGCTGTGCTGTTGTTGCCGCGCCGCATGATAAATGGGGCGAAGTACCGGTGGCATTTATCGAGATTCATGAAGGCAGCACCTTACAGCGTGACACTGTGATGGAGCATTGCAAGCAGCACTTAGCAGGTTTTAAAGTACCCAAATATATTGTCTTCGCTGAAATCCCAAAGACCAGCACTGGTAAAGTGCAGAAGTTTGAGCTGCGTCAAGCGGCTAAATCATTGGCACATGAGACGCCAAAAGTAACAGCAAGCGCTAAGTAAGCTTTTATCATTAAGCGTTAATAATACGGAAGTATCGTTAATATTAATGAAACATCATTGATAAAAAAGGGTCAGCCTAACTGAATTAGGCTGACCTTTTTATTGAGCTAAAAAAACCAAGCCAATGTTAATTAAGCTTTGGCTCTAGCCATTGATATACCAACATCCCCACTATCATTGCTGGGATAAAGACATAGGCCTGCCATTGTCCTGTGCCGAGCAGCACGATACCGGGTCCTGGACAAATACCGACCAAACCCCAGCCGATACCGAACAGCATCGCGCCAATCAGCAGTTTTTTATTAATGGTGGTTTTGGTTGGCATCTCAATTAATGACCCAATCCAGCTGGTCTGTTGACGCTTAGCCAACTGCACGCCAACTATCGCTACCATTAGACCGCCGCCCATCACCAGTGCCAGAGAAATATCCCATGCACCAAAGACGTCCAAAAAGCCTTGTACTTTAATAGGATCGGTCATGCCTGATATCAGCAGTCCAAAGCCAAATAATAACCCTGCCAGTAATCCAATTATATTTTTTAGCATGTTTTTTCTCGCACCTAATGTGTTAATCCAAGCGGTTATAACCATCCGATATAAACAATAGTCATCGCTATCTTCGCAACGTACTGTCTATGTGATTTTTAAATCAAACCCAAGACATGACGACCAATATAAACCGTCACAATGCCAAACAACATAAAGGTAACCGTCGCCGCCATCGATCGTGGTGACAGTCGCGCATTACCGCAAATACCATGTCCACTGGTGCAACCTGAACCCAAACGTGTGCCAAAACCAACCAGTAATCCTGCCCCAATAAGCAGTGGCAAAGAGCGACTAATCTCTATATCGGGCAACGGTTTTACCAGACCATAAAATAATGGCGAGATAACAAGACCAAGTATAAATAACACCTGCCACATCTCGACGCGCTTGGGCTTAAGAAGACTTGAGAAAATACCACTAATACCCGCAATACGACCAATGCCCAATAGCAAGATGACCGTTGCAACGCCTAGCATCAGACCGCCTACCAAGGAAATTGGCGTAAAGGCCTGCCAATCTATTTGTATACTCATAATATTTACCTAAGCCAATTTTTATCAAAACAGTTTTGAATATCGTTTTATATAAATACATTATATTATAAAATATAATAAATAGGTAAAAAAATACTGAACCCTCGTTACACGGGCTCAGTACTTTTTTACTTAAAAAACATCTTACAAGATAAAGATATTATTTCGCCAATACTTCATCAAGTGCAGTTTCAAAACGCTGTACTGCTCCGTCTACATCAGTCAATTTATCTAGACCAAATAAACCTAAGCGGAACGTTTTAAAGTTATCCGGCTCACCAACTTTTAACGGTACACCAGCAGCGATTTGCATGCCTGTTTCGGCAAACGCACTGCCTTTATGCATATCATCGCGATCGGTATAAGCAACCACAACGCCTGGCGCTTCAAAACCTTTTGCTGCAACGCTTTCAATGCCTTTAGCGGCTAATACTTCACGAATACGGTTGCCCAATTGCCACTGCGCATCACACAATTTATCAAAGCCAATCTCTTTTGACTCTAAAATAGTATCGCGGAATTGACGTAAGCTATCGGTTGGCATGGTGGCATGATAAGCGTGACCGCCATTTTCATAGGCACGCATGACATTTAACCACTGCTTTAAGTCTAAGCTAAAGCTGTCTGATTCTGTATTGTCTACTTTTTCGATTGCCGCAGCGCTTAGCATGACTAAGCCTGCACACGGAGTGCTACTCCACCCTTTTTGCGGGGCGCTGATGAGAACATCAATACCCAAGTCTTTCATGTCCAACCACACACAACCTGAAGCGATACAATCAATGACCAATAAACCGCCAACGCTATGTACAGCCGCGCTTAGCGCTTTGATATAGTCTGATGATAAAATAATACCCGATGAGGTTTCGACGTGCGGCGCAAAGACCACTGCTGGTTTCTCTGCTTTAATTTTAGCAACGGCTTCATCGATATCAACGGGGGCAAATGGTTTTGGTGACTCACCCTCTTCACGATGTGCCGTCAATACCGTAGACGACTTGGCGATTTTGCCTTTTTCTAAAATTTGCGTCCAGCGATAGCTAAACCAACCGTTACGAATAATGAGACAATCTTCATCATTGGCCAATTGGCGCGCAACGGCTTCCATTCCATAAGTGCCAGCACCGGGTACAATGACCACTGCTTCGGCGTTATACACGGATTTTAGGTCGCTAGATAGGTCATTCATCACTTGCTGAAAGACTTTTGACATGTGGTTTAAGGCGCGGTCAGTATAGACCACTGAGTATTCTAATAAGCCGTTTGGATCAATATCTTGACGTAATGCAGTCATAGGAAGCTCCTAGTTTATAGTTAGATAGTTTAATTTTTCTCAAGCATTGGCTATAGCAAAATCCAGATACTCTCTTAAACCAACCTGCCTTAATAACGCTAACCAATCTAGAAACCTACTGTTCGCCAACTTAGCCAAATAATGCTTCTATTAGATAACATGGTTGTCAAATAACGTCTTTGTTAAATAATATGGCTGTCAAATAGCATTTCTGACCAATAGCATAGTCGTTAGATTGCATAGCAGCTAGATACTACTATGGGTAGTATTAACTGAATATTAATATTGGGTAATAGTCGAGAGCATGACGCAGGGTTGACGATATAGCACTTTATCCTAGCGCTATTGCCGTTGGTGATTGTGTTTTGCACGCCGTGTTTTTATTGATTTTAGACAAAGTCGTACAGAACAGGTGCGCCACTATAGGGGCTACGCGGTGGTAGGCTAATAATGGTCACTAACAACTGATGAGATGAATAGGCATCAAGCGAGAACATATACACTAAGGTTTTGGAGAATAACCGCTCGCGTATAACAAAAGATTATCATCACTTAATATACTCATAACAGCTTGATATTAGCACTGATAATGCAGGTTGACAACGATATGTTTGCGCAATAATAAGGTTTGCGCCACTTACGTTTTTTTGATCAGTCAATAATGGCTATCGACGTCCGCGATGAGCCTCTTGCAGCCCAGACACCACAAAGTCTAGCAGTTCACTATCCCCTTCACGGGCAGCCTTACGCATAAGCTTCGATGGTGCGTGAGTTAGCGTCTGCGTCAGCCGGCGTGACAGCTCAATGATAATATCTTCAGGACTGGCATTATCCTGTTGTAGCTTGGCAATAGATTCATGCAGGAGTTTATCTACTTGGTCCTGCGTATGCGTGCGATACTGCTGAATGTCTTTACCGACTTGGCGCACTTGAAAGCTGCGATCCATCTCAACGACTAATTGGCTAACGAGCAGTTCCGCATCGACTGCCGCTTGCCTACGCTGTTCGATATTGCCAGCGATCACGTGTTGTAGATCATCGACAGAGTAAAGATAAACATCATCGATACGACTAATGGTCGAGTCAATATCACGCGGTACGGCTAAGTCAATCATCAACATAGGCTGATAACGACGATGTTTCAGCGCGCGCAAAGTCATGGTTTTATCGATCAACACATCCATACTACCGCTACAGCTACTAACGATGTCGGCTTCTGCTAAAACTTGTGGTAACTCTTGCAAAGGTCTGACTTCTACCAAGTGACCTGCGCGGCGTAGCTCCACTGCCAGCGCTTCAGCGCGTTCAGGGTTGCGGTTGCAAATAATCACACGACCTACACCAAGCCCAGCAATGTGGGTGGCAACCAAACGGTTCATCTCGCCTGCCGCGACCACCAGCAATGTGCGACTGGGTAAATCATCAAATATTTGCGTCACCAATTTGGCGGCCGCATAGCTAAGCGATACTGCTTGAGCACCCACTTGGGTCTCGTTACGGACGCGTTTGGCGGCAGCAAATACTTGATCTATAATCCAGCCAAGCTGATTACTCAGGGCTTTTTGTTCTTGCGCGAGCTGTACTGAGCGCTTGATTTGACCGAGTATCTGCGGCTCACCCAATATCATAGAGTCAAGCCCTGCGGCGACCCTAAGCCAATGGGTCAGCGCGTGAGTGTCACGGTGCACATAAAGATAGGGTTCAATCTCAGACAGTGACAACTGCTTAAAGTCAGCAAGCCACGCTTTAATTTTTAAGATATGAGCACTAATGGCCGCCGAAGATGTCTGAGCACCGACCGCGCCATTAGCAGACAAAGAGGGAACATCTTGCGGCTCTGCTAACTGCGGCACGAGCGCATAGATTTCCGTACGATTGCAAGTAGAAACAATCACACTGCCATCAGTAAAGGCCTCTAATTGTTTGAGAGCGATATTCACATCGTCACCCACAAGCGCCAAGCGCTCTCTCAGAGCGACTGGTGCAGTTTTGTGATTGACCCCAATGACCACTAATCTCATTATTGATAGACCATAAACATGACGCTCACCTGCCAGCCCACGCTATCTCATTATTTTTAAAAGACAGTTGTAGACGACAGCGCTGAAAGGAAGACTCTAAAAGCCGCTTATTATATCATTATTGCCAGCTTTAATTAACACTCAGCTATCGATGATAGCTATTTGCTTGTATCTGGGCACATGAGTAACAAATCAACTACCGATACGATTGTTAAAACCAATATCTATGTTTTAACGAGTGCTTATAGAAATGGATAAAAATCATTCGCTTACTTGACGTTAACTTGTTATATTTTCACAATATTTAGGCTAAGATTTACAACCAATGAAATACCTCGTTGATACAGGTTATCGGCCAATCCTACTTTGTTAGCAAAAATTTGGTAGAGCGGCTGCTATTAATAACGGAGTAACACGGGCACTATTGTTTATCCCATCAGTCTGCTTTTATAATGTCAGGCATGGGTACTCGTTACCAATAGTTAGTCTGAAATGATTAAAATAAAATTGTCTTATCGATATAGATGAACAATGGGCGAATACGGTTATCTATGATTTTTTTTGGGTCATTATTTCGATCACAACTTGCGCATGACGACCAATCTAATCTGCGTGCTCTATTGCATGCGGTTATCGAACGTCTGTGCCAGCGTTATAAGCTAACCTTGTCGTTGGCCTTATGCTTATGCTTAGGATCGTCTTCCGTTCATGCCAGTCATCCTGATATCTCGCTCGAAGCCCCTGTACCCAAACTATCCATTGCTGATAAGAACGACAAGGCAGTCCGTAGCGACGGCATTGATAATAGCCACTCAACGCTACCAGCAACTACTCCTACCAATACACAACCAATAGAAAGTGTCGCCAATATTAATGGGTTAGCGCCAACTACCTTATGGCAACCTGAGCTCAAAGAGCCTAGCCTGTATGCGCTGCTTGATGCAGAATTCGCAGCAGATCGCGGTGATAGACAACGAGCAATTACCATCTATAAGCAGCAAGCGTTTAAAGACGATGCAACTGCCGTGTTTGAAAGAGCACTCAGCCTTTCTTTACGCACCGAAAGGGTTGAGAAATCGTTACAATTTGCCAAGTCATGGCAAGACCAAAATCCGGATCACGTGCCTGCTTGGTTTTATGTGGCGCATTTGGCCCTGCGAGCACACGATTATCTGTTAGCTGGCGAAACCTTGAATCGTATTCTGCTTTATGACCCTAGAGCGGACTTAAGCGAAATCCTTATCGGTATCTATCCAAACAATGATGAAGACAAACGTGAATTACTCGCCGCTTTGCAACCACTAGATAGCGAGCAGAATGCCTCATTGTCGGTATTGAAAGCAGGGTTGCTTTACCAATTTAACGAGCCTGAGATTGCCATTGTCCATATCAATCGTGCGCTAGAACGCCAGCCTGACTACGTACCTTTTATTACACTAAAGGCAGACATACTGCGCAAAATCGTCACGGCTGAAACCGTCGTCAATTATGTGAGCCAAGCACGCCTGCGTAATCCCGATAGTAAAAGTCTCTATCTGTATGAGATTCGCTACTTGCTTGACTTAAAGCAAAGCCAAGAAGCGTGGCAATTATTGCTGGATGCCCATGGTCGCTTTGCTGATGATGCCGAGATTACTTTGCTGGCGGCGTTGGTGAGTTTGGATATCGAAGAATATAACAGTGCCGATGAGCTACTCAATATGCTCGCAAAAAACCCCGCTTACCTTGATCAAGCTTATTATTACCTTGGCATCAGTGCCGAGCGTCAGCAGCACTTTGACCAAGCCAAATACTATCTCAACGGTGTCATGCAAGAAGACTTGGTATTAGAGGCTCGTAGAAAAGTAGTGGCTTTTGAATTGCTTAACGACGATGTAGATGCGGCGATTGCCACTTTAGAAAAGCTGCGTAAAGACTTTAACGTCTTTGCGCCAGATACCTTTGTGCTGCAAGCCGATATTTTATGGCAGCAAAATGAGTCCGAAGAAGCCCTGCGCCTACTAACCAAAGCTGCTCGCAAGTATCCTGATAATGAGATGCTCTTGTTCGCACGCGCCCAGCTGCTTGACGACAAAGACGACTATATTGTTAAGCGTACCTTGCTCAATCATCTGCAAACACTTGACCCAACCAACCTCTCCTACCAGCTCAGTTACGCGCAGCTATTGCTAGCCAATGAACGCAGCTCTGAACAAGGATTGGCATTGGCTACCGCCATCATTCAAATTCGCTATGATGACCCACGTTATGACAATGAACTGCACCTGCAAGCGCTGAATGTGCTGGCTGGCAATGCATTGGTCAATGAGAACTACCAACAAGTCATCGACTACCTGCAAACCCCTTACGATGTGTTTCCTACCTTGCGCTCTGGCAGCTTACTGCTGCGCGCTTATCAAGGTTTAGGCAACAATGAAAAAGTCGAGGCATTACTCGCAGACTTGCAGCAGCGCTTCTCATTTGGGCAACACAATATCAATGACCGTATACAGCTTTACTGACCCGCCGTTTTATAGTGGATAAATCGTTGCGTGCTATGATTACAAGGCACTCATAAGATGCTAACAGCCACGCATAACTGAGTAACATACAACCATTAAGCTAATCTATTTTCGAAACAATGATTTCGTAAATTTGTCTATTTTTGAGGAAACATCATGTCAGTATTGGTCAATGCTAATAAGCCTAATAAATTGGCGCTATTCGCTGCCGTGACAACCGCGCTCGTCATCACGTCTGGTTGTCAATCACTAAAAACAGCCAACGCTACTAACCAACCCAGCGCGACCTTACAAGGTCAAAACGCTGAGCAGCCGCAAAAGCTTGAGAACTTTAATATCACTGGCAAAATCGGTGTAACGATGCCCGCCAATGACACCACAGGCACTCAAGGTGGTAGTGCGTTCTATGCATGGGGGCAGCAGAATGATCGCTTTGCCATTGAGCTGATCGGCGCGCTCGGTATTGGTAAAACCAACATCGAGTATAATGGTCAAACCGCCACTTTAGTCAGCGAAAAAACAGGTACCTTAACTGCTGATGATCCTGAGACTTTACTCAAAAAGGCCACAGGATGGCAAGCGCCTATTTCACAAATGCCCTATTGGATATCTGGTCGCCCGGCGCCTTCCGATAGCGCACCACAGCTCGATGATCAGAATCGTTTAATCAGCTCAGTCAATGGTGAATGGACCGCAAGCTTCACCTATAAAGGGTCCGATAAGTTACCAAATAAAATCAGTGCCGTGCTGCCACAAGGCAATAAGGTGGTAATGACGATCAATCATTAAGACGTCATTGAATGATGAATAAATATAGTTGAATTCAAATGATTCCGATACAAGGAAGCCGATTGAGAGCTATACATTAGTATGGTTAGCGAGGCTGACGATGTATCGAATTTATATGAACTTGACTATAACTATCAAATCGTCAATATTTATTAACATAGCTGTCTATAACTGATGGTTATGGCGAAAAGTTATGATTAAAAACTATCACTGAGAACAATCATTAAGAACTATGATTAAAAACCTAGCCGCTACGCCTACTTCCACCATCACCCGCTTATCACCGGCAAAGATTAATCTGTTTTTGCATATCACAGGTAAGCGTGCTGATGGTTATCATAATTTGCAAACCGTGTTTCGCCTGCTTGATTGGGGCGATTATTTGCATTTCTCAGTCATAGATGAAGCCGTAATTTTTACAGTAGATAGTGAATCTACGGAAAATAGTAAATTGGATGCCAATAAGCTCTGTCATCAACTGCTAATATTGGCTGGTGCAGAGACTATAACTGTCGATATAGAAGACAACTTAATTTTTAAAGCAGCACGTGCATTGCTAGCGTCTGCCATACAGTCAGACACCTTACCTGAGCATTTAGCACCTGTGCATATCGCTTTAGATAAGCATTTGCCGATGGGTGCAGGCTTGGGTGGCGGCTCATCCAATGCCGCAACGACATTGATGACACTTAATGAAATTTGGCAGCTTAAATTGACGCAAGATAAGCTGATAAAAATTGCTGCCGCTATTGGCGCAGATGTGCCGATTTTTATCTTTGGGCAAGATGCGATTGCGATGGGTATTGGAGAGCAGTTAACCGCAATCAAGTTGCCCGACCAGCAATATTTAGTATTGACCCCCAATGCTCACGTTAATACTGCCAAGCTGTTCGCGCATCCTAAATTACAACGTGATATCGCTGTGCTATCGGTTGAGACAATTAAAAATAAGCAAGCCGACTATGTACAACATTTAAACACGCCCTATCACAATGTCTTTACGCCAGTGGTGACGAGCCTCGCCCATACGGTCAGCGAAGCATTACGTTACTTGCAAGGGTTAGAGGCGCAAGCACTCGGCACAGCACGAATGACAGGCTCTGGTAGCGCGGTGTTCTTGCCTTTGGATGCAAGCGTGGCTACTGACAAAGCACTTTTAGCAAAGTGGATTGAAGAGGCGCCTTGTTCTGCATATTTAGTTCGTAATCTATGAGTTAGATTTGAGCTGTAGTGCGAAGATAAAATGATTATAAATACAGCGTAAAGCGCTTTGTTGACCCGATATTCGTTTTTTTTGACCTATTTTTCAATAAACGCCATAAAAAGGCGCAAATGACTTGCAAAATCTGAAAATTTAATTATAATAGGTCGCCTCAATAGGGGTATAGCCAAGTTGGTAAGGCATCAGGTTTTGATCCTGACATCCGTTGGTTCGAGTCCAGCTACCCCTGCCATTTTTTAGTACGAAGCGTTTGATATGCAGTGATCATAGGTGGTTTATAAATAGCCGCTTATCTTATTGACATTGACAACGTTATCCCAGTTTCGGTATAGTTCGCAATGGACACCGCTAGGGAACAGTTATGTTGTAAACGGTTTTTCCGTTTACTAGATAACAAACAGGTCGTGACGCTACTTTAAGAATAACTGTTAGTAAAGTTATGATTAGATATCGACGTACACAGCCT